>JBDRNI010000044.1:0-15349 GCA_043811335.1 Candidatus Omnitrophota bacterium
ACGAGCTTTTTGCCGGCTACTCTTACATGCGTAAAATCAATGACCTGGAGGCGTACATCGGGAGAACATCGCGGCAGATGATATTTAATTCTAATAGAATGGGAGAATTTTTCGGAATTGAAATATCCCAGCCTTTTATTGATGAGAAGGTTGTAGATCTTTCTTTAAAGATTCCCGCCGATCTGAAAATAAAAACAGAAAACGGCAGTTTTCATGGGAAATGGATCTTGCGAAAGGCCTTTGAGGGGATATTACCTGATGAGGTGATCTGGCAGGATAAAAGGCCGTTGGAGCGCGGTTCAGGCATGGATCAGTTGCGCCGGATCATTGAGGATAAGGTATCGGATGAAGAATTCAGGCAATATTCCTCCTCCATGAGATTTTTCAATAAAGAGCATGTTTATTACTATAAAATTTACAGGGATGTGGTCGGAGATATTCCCCGGCCGAAAAAAGGGGATAAAAAATGTCCGGGCTGCGGCGCTGGAATAAAAAAGGATGTTTTTCACTGTAGGGTCTGCGGGAATGTGTTAAAGGGGTAACATCCCCCATAAAGGGGGATAATTCGACTAGTGATTTCACTGCGCTGTTGCATGTAAAATCACAGTCTCATTAAAAAGGAGACGTTGGTATGAAAACAAAAAAATGTAGTAACAAGAAGAAAAAAGTTATTGCTTCACGCAAAAAATGTAAAGCCGGAGGAACAGGGCTTTCTCATTATATCCTTTTGAAAAAAAAATGAAGTAAAATTCGGAACAACTCGGTTAAAGGGCTCCGGTTCTTTTAGCGGAGCCCGTTAACCTCAAATGGAGTAAGAACATGGCAAGAACAAAGGGGTTAGGTGAAAAAGCATCCTCCCGGGGTGTTTATTTAAATACCGGGAAGGGGGTTCATCTTCAGCCTGTGAGCATAGGTCATAAAGATTATACAGGATTAGTATCGCCGGACACTGCTTTTTGGGCGCTGGTCAAAAACAACCGGCTGGCTGAGGCGTTAGGCAGCAGATCTTTTTTGCGGGAATACCGGCAGAAAGAAAAAAGTTTTCTTGATGAAATGAGTGTTCTGCGGTTTGGATTGGATCCTTCAGCGGTTTATTTTAATCCAACTGACCGCTGCAACATGAATTGTTCTTATTGCTATCTCCCAGAGAAGCTTCGCAAAAATGGAAGCCAGATGTCTTCCCGCAAGCTTTCCAGGGCGCTCGAGATCTTAAAAGCTTATTTCAGATCAACTTTGCCTAAAGGTAAGAAGCCGCAGATTATTTTTCATGGCGCGGAGCCACTGCTTAACAGAGAAGTTGTTTTCCCGGCTATGGATAAATTTAAGGAGGATTTCCTTTTCGGCATACAGACCAACGGTACTCTTTTGGGAGAAAAAGAAATAAAATTTTTGGTTTCAAGAAGAATAAGCATCGGGTTGTCACTTGACGGTCATATTGCCGGAGTGGCTGATCGGTTGCGAAAAGGCTGGGACGGGCAGGGAGTTTTTTCGAAAGTCAGGGATGCGATATATAGGCTTAAAGGTTACGAGAATTATTCAGTAATTTGTACAGTGACAAAAGAAAATATGTCTTCTCTTAGTAAAATAGTTGAGTTTTTACACAAGATGGAGGTGCCGGTTTGCATGCTGAATCCCGTGCGTTGCACCCAGCCCGCCGCCGGTAAGAGTAAACCCGCGGATCATATTTTAGCAAATTATTATTTAAAAGCCCTGCGCCGCAGTCATGAGCTTTATAAAAAAACCGGTCGCAAGATCGTGGTAGCAAATTTTGCTAATGTTCTGATGGGTATTATCGCTCCGACCGGTCGCAAACTGATGTGTGATATCTCCCCCTGTGGAGGGGGGAGATGTTTTTTTGCGGTTTCGAGTAACGGGGATGTGTTTCCCTGCAGTGAGTTTATCGGTTTGAGGAAATTTAAAGGAGGCAACCTTTTTAAAGATGATCTCAATAAGGTCCGACAGACGGAGGCTTTCAAGCTTGTGACAGAAAGGACAATTGAACGGATTAAGCCGTGTTCCCGGTGCGCTATACGGCATTTTTGCGGCGCGCCTTGTCCTGCCGAAGCTTATGGAATGCATGGTTCCACGGAGGAGCCGGGGGCATTCTGTGAACTCTATGAAGAACAGGTGCGATATGCCTTTCGTCTTATCGCTGACGGCAAAGAAAACGCATATTTATGGAATGGCTGGGAGAAGGGAATTACGACCAGTCTGGAAATAGACGATTTTTAATAAACAGAAAGCAGGAGTTAACAATGAAAGTTTTTGTTTCATGGAGCGGCGGAAAAGAAACGGTTCTTTCCTGTTACAGGGCAATGCAGAATAAGGACGTTGAAGTCGCTTATTTTTTGAACATGGTCTCGGAAGACGGAAAACATTCGCGTTCACACGGGATAAGTTCTCGTTTCTTGAAGCTACAGGCGGAATCCATAGGGGTGCCGATCATCCAGGTAAAAACTTCCTGGGAAACTTATGAAGAAGAATTCAGTAAGACCGTTTTAACCCTCAAAAAAAACGGCATTCAGGCAGGCGTTTTCGGCGATATAGACCTTCAAGGGCACCGCGATTGGGTGGAAAAGATCTGTAAAGACGCGGGGATAAAACCCATTTTGCCGTTGTGGGAAGAAAAGAGAGAAAAACTACTTGAGGAATTCATTGATCTGGGGTTTAAGTCTATTGTCGTGGCTACGCGGGCAGAGGTTCTTGGCAAAGAGTGGTTGGGTCGAAAACTTGACAAGGACTTTGTTGGAGAAATAAAAGCCATGAAGAATGTTGACCCATGCGGGGAAAAAGGCGAATACCATACTTTTGTCTATGACGGACCTGTTTTTAAATATCCCGTAGAGTTTGTGATAGGCGAAAAAAGAACGACGGACGGCCGATGTCTCATAGACATTGTTTCACGAAAAGGCGGGGGAAAGTGAGATTATTTTTGAAAGAGTGTATTGTCTTTTTTGTGTTTCTGTGCGCCGTTGCGCAGGGACATGCTGCGGGAGCCTCTCCGCAGAGGATAATTTCTTTAGGCCCGACTGTCACCAAAAGTTTATATCTTTTAGGCGCGGAGGATAGATTAATTGCTAACACTGTATATTGCAGCAGTCCTCCCGGAGCAAGGGAAAAGGAAAAGATAGGGACAGCGACAAGAATGAATGTTGAAAAAATTTTCAAGCTCAAACCCGATCTGGTTTTGGCGACATCTTTGACAAACCCGGGGGCAAAAGAAAAATTGAAGAATTTAGGGATAAATGTGGTTACTTTTCCCGCTCCGGAAGATTTTAGCCGCATGTGCGGGCAGTTTCTGGAATTAGGCAAGCTTATCGGAAAGGAAAAAGAGGCGGAAAAGATCGTTAAAGATGCAAGAGACAAAGCAATTTCCCTCAGAGAAAAAACAGAAGGATTGTCTAAACCCAAAGTGCTTGTCCAGATAGGGGCGCATCCCTTGTTTGTGGCAACGGAGCGTTATTTTGTTAATGACTATATTGAGTTTGCCGGCGGTGTAAATATCGCTAAAGGGGCTAAAGAAGGCATTTATTCGCGGGAACAGGTTCTCGTTGCGGATCCCGCTGTGATAATTATCGCGACCATGGGTATTGCGGCAGAGGAAGAAAAAGAGATCTGGAGAAAATACGCTAAAATAAGCGCGGTAAAAAACGACAGAATCTATATTGTTGAAACAGATAAACTTACCAGTCCCACACCCGTTAGTTTTGTGAAAACTTTAGAGGAAATGGTTTCTATTTTGCATTCCGGAGAGATGAGATGACAACAAAAATTGTTCGATGGGGATTCTGGATATCCATTCTGTGCAGCCTGCTTCTGGGGGTGGTTCTTTTCGCCTTATGCTCGGGTTCGGTAAGGATCCCCGTGAAAAGGATCATGGAAATAATGCTTGGAGCAGGAAGCGCCACCGAATACAGTATTCTTTTTGATATTCGCCTTCCACGGATCATTCTGGGTTTTGCCATTGGGGGAGCATTGAGCGTGTCAGGGGTAATTCTTCAGGGAGTTTTCCGCAATCCCCTGGTAGAGCCTTATACTTTGGGGATCTCCGGCGGGGCCGCGTTGGGCGTATGTCTGGCCATTGTATTGAGATTAGGCTGTATCATAGGCGTATTTTCTTTGCCTTTTTTCGGATTTTTGGGCGCGGGATTAATAATCGTGCTTGTATATTCGCTAAGCATGAAAAAAAACACATTAAAGGTTCAAGGTCTCCTTCTCACGGGAGTGATGATAAGTTTTGTTACCTCGTCTTTGATCATGCTCATAATGGCGGTTTCCCGCGCGGAAGATCTGCATGGGATTGTTTTCTGGATTATGGGCTCATTGGAAGAGCCGAGCTGGTTTCTTATAAAATTAGCTGTTGTAGTGTCTATTTTTGGACTGTTTATCTCTTATCTTTTTTGTGTAAGCCTTAATGCTTTCTCGTTGGGAGAAGAAGAAGCATTACACTTGGGGGTAAATGTAGAAAGAACCAAGCGGTTACTTTTTATTCTCGCTTCTTTGCTTACCGGATGCAGTGTGGCGATAACCGGAATAATCGGTTTTGTGGGACTGGTGATCCCTCATTTCACGCGCATGTTTGCCGGAGAAGATCACCGGATTCTTTTAATCAGCTCATTTCTATGCGGTGCCGGATTTTTGATCTTTTGTGATACGCTGGCGCGGACGATCATCTCCCCAATGGAACTGCCGGTCGGCGTGATAACCGGCATATTGGGCGGAACACTTTTTGTTTATACTCTGAACAAGCGAAAAAGCATCCCGGGAGGCAAATGGCTTTCCAAATAAAGAATTTAACCTGTGGGTATGGCTCTAAAGCTGTTCTTAAGAATGTTAATCTTGGGGTAAAAGACAGGGAAATATTCGGAATAATCGGGCCCAACGGTTGCGGGAAAACCACGCTCTTGAAGGCGATGACGCGCGTGCTCAGACCGGAAACCGGCGAAATACTTTTCAACGGGAAATGTGTCTGGAGCATGGGATTTAAAGAATTGGCCAGAAAGATAGCGGTAGTTTCTCAGAGCGCCGAGACGGCTTTTATCAGCGTGGAAGAATTCGTTCTCTTGGGACGGATCCCGTTCTATAAGCGATTTCAGTTTTTGGAGACAAAGAAGGATCTGCGCCTCGCCGAAGAAAGCATGGCCTTAACGGGCGTTCTCGGATTCAGGGACCGGCTCATGTCGGAGATCAGTGGAGGAGAGCGTCAATTGGTATTTATCGCCCGGGCGCTTGCGCAGGAACCGGAACTGCTTTTGCTGGACGAGCCCACGACGCATTTGGACATAACGCATCAGGTAAAAGTTTTGGACCTCATAAGAAAGCTGAACAGGGAGGTCGGCATCACGGTGGCCATGGTTCTGCACGATCTTAATCTTGCCGGCGAGTATTGCCATCGTCTGGCGCTCATAAAAGACGGCTCTGTTCACAGGATCGGACACCCCGAAGAGGTGTTGAATTACCGCGATATTGAGGATGTTTATAAAACGGTTGTAGTCGTGAGGAAAAATCCGATTTCCTCCAGGCCATATGTATTGGTGGTTCCTGAGGACTCAAGAAAGGAGAGCTTATAAAATGCGAACGAAAGGACTGATCCAGATCTATACCGGTAATGGAAAAGGAAAAACGACAGCCGCCGCCGGCCTGGTAATGCGGGCGGTGTCATACGGGCTTAAAGTATGCTGGGTCTGTTTCTTCAAAGATCCGTCGGACTTGCATGGAGAATATAAGATCATGAAAAAACTCGGTGTGGATACGTTTGGTTTTGCGAAAAAACATCCGCGTTTTCACGCCAATATTCGCAAAAACAGGGTCTGCGAGGAATGTCTTGATGGGGTTGAATTTGTTAAGAAAGCCTACAATAAGGGTAAATACGATATCTTTATACTTGATGAAGTGCTGGCATCTGTCAGGGATGGTTTTCTGAAGGAGAAAGAACTGCTGAAAATGCTGGAGTTGAAACCTGCACGGACGGAACTGGTCTTAACGGGGAGAGGTGCGACGAAAAAAATTATCATGAAAGCGGATCTTGTAAGCAGGATAAACAAGGTAAAACATCCCTATGATAGAGGCGTGAAGAAGAGATGCGGTATTGACTATTAATGAACCAGACAGACAGAGGAAGTGAGGGTGAGATTCCCTCCGCTGCCCCGCAACGGTAATTCTCATGGTGAGAGAGCCCGGTCTATTGTCTGTTATGGAAGTATCTTCGAAGGGGGAGAAAAATGAAAAAACGGATATTGGCTATGATGCTTGTTATGTTGATCGGCGGGGATGCCCATGCGGCCGTAAAGAAAACCGTCGCGCCCGGTGCCGTTACTCTGGACCCGATAGTCGTGTCTGCCCGTCAGGGCAAGACGCTTTCGGAGATCCCTTCAGGTGTGACTGTCATAGGTGCTTCGGAAATAGCGTCTTCAAAAGCGCGGAGTATCCCGGACCTGTTGAAGGACACGGAAGGCATTTACACATACGATCCTTCGGGCGTGGGTGTTCAGGGAAGGGTAAACATGAGAGGTTTCTGGGGCGGGATGACGACACAGCAGCTTGTGCTCGTGGACGGGGTGCCGCAGAATAAAGCTAAAGACAAGCTTGTAGATTGGGCCCTGATCCCGCTTGATAATATAAAGAGAGTGGAAATAATAAGGGGGCCCGGGTCCGCCGTGTATGGTGACACCGCGATGAGCGGGGTGATCAATATAGTCACAAAGGATCCGGCAGATGCTGATAACGTGAAAGCGTCATTTTCATACGCAAATTTCAATACGCTTCGTTATGATGCCTCCACCGCGCAGGGTTTTACCGGCGGTGAGGGATATTATCTGGATCTGACGGCGAGGACAACCGACGGATTCCGGGAAGATTGTGACTACCGCGATATTAATGTTTTCGGTAAATGGGATTATATAAACAAAGAAAAAGAGAAATTAAGGATCTCCGCGGAGTATCACGGAAACGAGAGAGGCGCATATCCCTGGGCGCTAACGGAGGCCCAGCTTGAGAATGACAGGCGTCAGCCAAGGCCCGGGTCGGAGAATGACGAGGGGCGTGTTAACAGAAGCGATGTCAGTGTCAAATACAATAAGGATATAGGAGAATTTTTTGATTCTGAGGGGATTTTCTACTACAAGTACATGGACGAGAATGCCTTTTATACCAGCGGTTCCTCTGCCACTTCTACGGTGGAACAGTCCGAACGCGAAAACACCTATGGCCTGCTTTTTCATCTGGATACGACAGGCGAAGTTTTTGACATGGAACATTCCCTTGTTGTCGGGATAGACCTTGAATGGGACGATTTTAGATATAAACAGTATAAGGCGCCTCATGAAGAAAGAGGTAAGATCAGCTCGGATTACAGAGTCGGAAGAGGAAAGGTAGGCCCGTATCTTCAGGATGAAGTCAGGATTTTGGATGTCATAATACTGATATTGGGAGTGCGGTATGATCTGGTCGGTTTTGATTTTTCCAATCGCATAAATAAGAGCGCTTCAAAAAAACGGCAGATGACACAGGTAAGCCCCAGTTGTGGAATTGTTTATAACCCGACGCCGGATGCGGATATTTATGGAAACTATACCCATGCGTTCTCAACTCCCACACTGGCCCAGATGTTCACATATGGGAGTTCATCCAATCCGGACCTAAATCCCGAAAAAGGCGAAAATTTTGAAGTAGGCGTGCGTTACAGGTGTAACAATCGGTTACTGGTGAACGCCGGCTGGTATTGGATGGGGCTGGATAATGAGATCTGGTATGACAGCGCCATCAGGGAATACAAGAATTATGGCAAAACACTTCATACCGGAGTGGAAACGGGAGTGAATTTTATCCTTTTTGAGGGGATGACCATTTTTTTCAATTATGCTTACACAGACGCGAAAAACCAGAACGGGATCTATAAGGGGAAATATTTAACCAATGTGCCTATACATAAAGGCAGTCTTGGGGGAAGGATCACGACGGATTTCGGGTTTGAGGCAAGCCTTGTTGCCACCAGGGTCGGCAGCTCGTATTTGGACCCCGCAAATTACGATAAACTTTCTCCATATACCACGGTGGACGCGAAATTCGGCTATGAATATAAATTTTTGTCCGTATTTCTGGTCATTAATAATCTTCTGGACGAAGAGTATAATTCCTACGGTTTTAAGAAGTCATCAAGCGGAGTGAATTATTTCAGTCCGGCGCCGGGAAGGAATTTTGAATTAGGCGTATCCGTTAAATTTTAAACCATGTTAACCGACCCTGTATTCAGAACAGCGATCGCGATATCCCTTCTGGCGCATGCGGCGTTCATAGCGCCGCACGCGTTTTTTCCGCAGGATAAGGATAAGGTCGTGGAACGCTCCCGTCCCGTTGAATTAAACTACATCGTGATCAGCCGCCCGGAATTGGCCGATAACGCTGAGATCTATAAGGAAAGCTCCTCTTCCTCGCCGAAAAATGAGCCTCAAGAGCAGGAAGAGACGATATTTGATCCGGAAGAAAGCGCAAAGCTCCGGCTATCGGACATGAAAGACGCGCAATATGTCCCCGATGAGACGCGGCGCGATAACGTTCAAGAACAGGCCTTTTTAACCTATTGCAATATTATCCGCGAAAAGATACGCTCACGGATCCGGGTTGACGAAGAGGAGGGAGCAGTGTCGCTCATATTCATGCTGGACCGCCGCGGATACCTCCAAAGAGTTGATCCGGCGTCCTCCGGCGACTCCCCGGAACTAAAAAGACGAGCTCTTAGAGGCCTTCACCTGGCCCAGCCCTTCCCCCCATTCCCCGAAAAAATGGGGCCCAACCCCATAACCTTCTCCCTAACAGTAAAATTCACCAAATCGCCGTAGGGGCGGGGTCTCCCCGCCCTTCGTTCGCAGGGCAGGGAAACCCTGCCCCTATGCCCGCGCATTCCACCCCCACCACACAAAAACCCCAAATTTTCGTGCTCAAGGGTGTCCCCAAATGACATGTCCCCCGAGATAGGGGCGGGGTTCCTCCGCCCAAAACGTCCACGAAAAGAAAATAAAATTCGTAGGGGCGGGCCTTGTGCCCGCCCGAAAAGCTCCCACCCGTCCCCGTTAGTCCAATAATAGTTGACTAATTCCTTCCGGTAGAATATACTTTAAACTGAGAATAGTTAAGTAAGTGAAATATTTTCTCACTTGAATATCAGGGACAGAAAGGAGTTGTCATGGCGGTTCGCGAAAAGGATAATTTCGGCAGTGAAGTCGCGAAAATACTTCCGCTCATTCTGCGCGAGGTAAGCAAAAAACAGATGACGCTTTTTTCCAAAGGAACGCTGTCTGTTCCGCATGTGGTCATACTGGATCTTCTTAAAGAAAAAACCTCATGCAAAATGGGCGAGCTGGCGAAGATGCTTAGCCTGACGATGAGCGCGGTGACCGGTCTCGTTGATAAAATGGTAGGACTTGGCCTTGTCAAAAGGGAACGTTCGCGCGCGGACAGGCGCGTGGTTCGGGTTTCAATTCTGAAGAAGGGAAAACAGACGGTCAATCGCGTGGAAGAAATGAGAAGGAACATGTCGGACGAGCTTTTTTCCGTTTTCACCCCGGGCGAAAAGAAAGAATATCTGAGATTGCTGAAGAAGGTATACAGGGGGATAAAGAGGTAAAGATGGGGCAGCTGAAGAGAATTTTTAGATCCGCCGTTACGTGGGCGATGATAATGGCCATTGCGATATGCGGTTCGTGGGGTCGGATAGAGACCGCCGCCGCTTTAACGGAAGTTTCCGTCATGGTTGAACCCGAGCCCGTTTCCCTGAACTATTGTGTAAGGTTTGCCGTTAATAACAGTTTTGAAGTAAAATTGGCGAAACTTGATCTTTATATCAGCGAAACGGGGCTCATGTACGCGGAAGCCGTTTTTGACATGTTCCTTTACGGCGGAAAAAGCTATGACCAGGATAAACGTCAGCAGGTTTCCAGATTTCTTTCCGACTACAATTACATAAATATATGGAACGCCGGCGTAGAGAACAGACTGCCCGTGGGTACCGATATTACCATAGAGCTGGATGATAACAGACAGAGAATGTGGACAACCCTCACGCCGATAGAATTCGCGCATACCGCACAATTGACCCTTACGGCGGTGCAGCCGCTTGGAAAAAACGCGTTCGGATTTGTAGACAGAACAGAAGTGACTCTTGCGCAACTGGCCATTGAGAATGCGTCTCTGGAAATGAAAGACAAGATAGAAGGCGTTATCGCTCGGGTAGAAAAGGCATACTGGGAGTTTGTCTTCGCGAAACGCGCGCTTGAGATATACGAAGGGATGCTGGAGAGGGCCGAAAAACTATACGAAACGGATAAGAAAAATTTTGACATGGGCCTTGTTGAAAAGGTGGATCTGTTGGCTTCAGAGGCAAATGTGGTTACCACGGAAGCGGAAGTCATTATTGTTGCCAATAGTTACAGGCGTGCGGAAGAAGACCTGAAACTTGTCATGAACATGAACGAGGAGAAGCGCATTGTTCCCACCGAGGAACTCACGCCGAGCCTCATGAAAAAAAGCCTTCCTGCCTGTTTGAAGACTGCCTTTGCTAAAAGGCGGGATTACAAAATGAAGAAAAGGGATGTGGAGATGGAAGGGCTTGAAGTTGCGATCAAGCAGAACATGCAGTGGCCCGAGATAGACATCACGGCCAGCATGGCAAAGAACGGCATTGACCCGGACTTTAAAAAAGCCGCGAGCCAGATCACGGAAAAGGATCATGTTGATTATTATATAGGTGTTGAGATGAAAGTATCGCTGGAGAACAAAGAGGCAAAAAGCGAATACATGAAGGAGACATACAAAAAAGGGAAAGCGATCGTGAATCTGAAAGATGTTGAGAGGAATATAATCACGGAAGTCGGGAACGCCTTTCGCGACGTGATCGCATATGAGACCAGTCTCGCGTACATGCAGCATGCCGTGGATCTGGAAGACGAAAAACTCAAAGAGGAAGTAAAACGGTTCATGCGCGGCAGGTCCTACACGAAAATGGTCGTTGATTACCAGCGGGATCTTCTGCTTGCGCAGCTGGAAAATGCGCGTTTTCTTCTTAAACACGTCGTAGCAGCGGTGGACCTGGCAAGAAGAATGAACGTCATTCTTGAAAAATACGAGGGGATGATATGAGCCTGCCCAGATTCAGCGTAAACCGTTCTCTTTTTGTGAACCTGGTATCCGTTATCATCCTGATCATAGGAGCGATCGTGGTCTCCGGGATAAACAAGGAGATATTCCCCAATGTTGCTTTTGACAGGGTGACAATAACGACCGTGTACCCGGGCGCCACCCCCGAAGACGTTGAGAAACTCGTGACCGTTCCGATCGAAAAGGAGATCAAGGAAGTGGACGGAATAAAAGAGATAAGCTCTACGTCCGCGGACAGGATGTCTCTTATACACGTAAAGATAGACCCCGATGAGTCGGACAAGCAAAAAGTCGTGCGGGATATTCAGACGGCGGTTCGGAGAGTGAGTAATTTGCCGCGCGATATTGATGCCGATCCTGTCGTAACAGAAATTACCAGCAAACGATATCCGATAATAGAAGTATCGCTTTCCGGGGACATGTCCGAGGATGAGCTCCGGAAATACGCCGATGCGCTTACGGATGAACTGGAGGACATAAAAGGCGTCGGGCGCGTGAGTAAAGACGGTTATCGCGACAGAGAAGTGCAGATACTTCTCGATCCGGTAAAGCTGAGAGAGTATTACGTCTCGCTGGATGAGGTGCAAGCGGCTCTTGCCTCCCGGAACGTGAGCTCCCCGGCGGGAAAAATAGATACGGCGCTGACGGAATACAGTATACGCACGACAGGCGAATTCATGAACGCCGATGAGATCGGAGAGGTCATTATACGGGCCAATGACTCGGGGAACTGGTTGAGGATCAAGGATGTCGGACATGTTGAAGACACGTTTAAAGAAGAGAATGTCATCACGAAAACGCTGGGCACACGTTCAATAAATCTCGTTGTGATGAAAAAAGAATCAGGCGATGCGGTAAAAATAGTCGCGGGAGTGAAAGAAATATGCGGTAATTTTCAGAAAAGAACAACGAACGAACTCAAGATCTCGTATATCAATGATTATTCTTTCTTTTTGAAAAGACGGCTAAATGTTCTGAAAAACAATATCTGGTTCGCTCTCATTCTTGTTATCGGTATAATGCTGGTATTTCTTCAGCGGCGGGTCGCGCTGATGACCGTTCTGGGGATACCGATCGCTTTTTTCACCACATTTATAGTCATGGGTGCCTTTGGCATAACGATCAACATGATCAGTCTATTCGCCCTGGTCGTGGTTCTCGGCATGCTGGTTGATGACGGTATAATTGTCGCCGAAAACGCGTACCGTTACATGGAAGAAGGCGTTCCGCCGAAAGAGGCCGCGGTCAAGGGCACCGAAGAGGTCATGGGCGCCGTTGTTACCGCTGTTCTTACCACGGTAGCGGCTTTTTCACCGCTGCTTTTCATGACGGGTATAATCGGAAAATTCATGCGCGATATGCCGGCCGTGATAATAGTGGCGCTTTTGGCCTCGCTCGGTGAGGCGCTTATCATTCTCCCGAGTCATCTCGCGGATTTCGTAAAGATAAAGGTGGACAAAGCGGGTAAACCGGTGAGCCTCTCAAAAGATATTCCATGGTTCAAAAAACTGGTAAAGGGATACACCTGGCTGGTTACGGCAGCTATTGAACACAAATACCGTGTTGTTGCCGGGTTCGCGGGTGTTCTTGTTATAAGTGCGGTTCTGGCCGTGACGGTCCTTAAATTCGTTCTGTTTCCGGACGCGGGAGTGAACTATTTTTTTGTAAAGATGGAAACCCCCGTGGGAACGCCTCTTGAAGTTACAAACGCGCTTGTTGCGCCCATTGAAGATATAGTCGCAACTTTGCCTGCGAACGAGCTTGATTCATACGTTACGAGCGTCGGCAGAACCCAGGAGAACCGGCAAGACCCGTTTGCCGGCCAGGCGAGCAATTTTGCCCAGATAACCGTTTATCTGACGCCTGAGCAGGACAGAAAAAGAAAAGTGGATCAGATCATATCGGAACTTCGCGAAAAGGCGAAAAATGTTGAAGGATTTACGGAGTTGAGGTTTGACCAGCCGCAGAGCGGACCTCCCGTGGGGAAGGCCGTGGAAGCCAGGATCAGGGGCGAGAATTTTGATGTTCTTGACCGGATCTCCGGGGAATACATGGATTATCTCAAGACAGTTGACGGGGCCACGGATATCACGTGGGATCACAAACCGGGCAGAGAAGAGATACGGGTTGAGGTTAATCATGCGATGGCGACAAGGGCCGGCCTTTCCATAGGGCGTATAGCGAAGACCGTGAGAGACGTTTTTGAAGGCGGCATAGCCACCACGATAAAACCCGTGCAGGCCGAAGAGGAGACGGACGTCACCGTCATGTTTGACAAGGATATGGTTGTTGATGTTGAGGTCTTTAACGATATTCTCATTTCCAATAATTCCGGCAAACTTATTTCGCTCGGAAAAGTGGCGACGATCAAAAAGGTAGCGGGGACGACCTCAATACATCATCTGGACGGTAAACGTGTTGTCACGGCTTCCTGCAATGTGGATTCGGATAAAACGACCTCATTGATCGTGAACAGACAGCTCGCGAAAAAATTCCGAAATATACCGGAAAAATATATCGGCTACAGCGTGAAATACGGGGGAGAACAGGAAGAAACGATGGATTCGCTGAGAAACCTGCTGAAGGCGTTTTTCTTCGCGTTTCTCATAGTATATCTCATCCTGGCATCCTTTTTTAAATCCATTATACAGCCGTTTGTCGTCATGCTCGCGATACCGTTCGGCATTATAGGCGTGATCCTGGCCTTTCTGCTGCACGGTCTGCCCATGTCGTTCATGGCCATTCTGGGGGTAGTGAGCCTCAACGGCATAGTCGTCAATGATTCCATTGTATTGGTGGATTTTATTAACAAACTGCGATTGACCGGCATGAACAGGCACGATTCAATAATAAAGGGCGGGCAGATGAGATTGAGGCCGGTTATCCTAACGACCATCACGACCGTGGGCGGGCTTTCAACCGTCGCATACGGTATCGGCGGAAAGATCCTTTTCTTGTTCCGATGGCGGTGGCCCTTTGCTGGGGATTGATGTTCGCGACGGTTCTTACTCTTATTATTATACCGTGTATCTATTCGATTATAGACGATATGGCCGTAAAAGTGGTTCATCATCCGCTGCTGAGCCGATATCGTAAAAAACCCGAAGACCCCCTCCGGTAGTAACATCTCTATTTATTTACATTGCGGCTTTACCTTGGTAGGTCCATGACGTATAATACCTGATGAAGCATGGACTAAGGAGGTGTGCGTGACCAGAGAACCGGTGGTGGCGGGGCAGTTTTATCCGTCTGACAGGGAGGAGCTTCTCAACGAGCTGAGCGGGATGATCCCCGCCGGTCTTGAGAAAACTAAAGCCATCGGGGCAGTCGTGCCTCATGCCGGATATCCCTATTCCGGGGCCGTGGCCGGGGCGGTTTATGCAAGGTTGGCGGCGCAAAAAACATACATTATCCTGGGGCCGAATCATACCGGAAACGGGGAATGTTTTGCCGCCTGCCGGGGATTATGGAGAACTCCTTTGGGAATAATGGGCACTGATGAGGACCTTTTAACAGCGATAATGCGCAATACCTCTCATGTAACCGAAGATCCGGCAGCGCACCTCAGCGAGCATTCCATAGAAGTCCAGTTGCCGTTCATACAGCAAACGGCGCCGGGCGCGGGAATAGTTTCCCTGACTTTGCGTGAAGGGCGTATTCCCGCGTTACAGGAAATATCCGCTGCGATCGTTTCCGCGATAAGGGAAGAGGACGCCGATGTTGTTATCATAGCATCAAGCGACATGACGCATTACGAGAGCCGCGAAGCCGCCCGGGAAAAAGACCATGCTGCTATTCAGGCGATACTTGATCTTGACGGCGAAGAGTTGGTAAAGATCGTTAAGGAGCGCAATATTTCCATGTGCGGATACATTCCCGTCGCGATAATGCTCATGTGCGCGAAAAAAATGGGCGCGAAAAAAAGTGAACTTATAAAATATTGCGACAGCGGAGACGTGTCCGGAGATACCGCGCAGGTAGTCGGCTATGCGGGTGTGATCGTGAGTTGAGAAATGACGGGATAAAGAAGAAACAAGATACAAGAAACAATAACCAAACAATGACCAATAACCAAATACAAATAACCAAACAAGAACGGTATTTGGTTATTGAGATTTGAGTATTATTTGTATCTTGTACCTTGTATCTTGGTTATTTTGCCTATCTTGTAACTTGGTCATTGGTCATTTGATGGAAG
>JBDRNI010000045.1:0-4965 GCA_043811335.1 Candidatus Omnitrophota bacterium
CTGGCGGTGAAAAAAGGGATTCGGGAAGACATGCGTGCGCATAAGGCGATTGATGAAGCCATCGGAAAAGTTCGGCGTGAATACCGGAAAGCAAGCGGCATAGACAAAACGGCTTTTGACAGGGAAAGCCTGAAAAATCCTTATCATGACACCCGCATATTGTACGGTACGGGCGAGGAATCGGTAAAAAATGTGTTGGTGGGGATAGATATCGGTGTAGCCGAACTTTTGCTGGCCGACCGGTTGCGGGAAAAAGGCATGGAGATCGATTTGGTCATCTCTCATCATCCGGTCGGAAGGGCATGCGCGGAATTGTATAAAGTGATGAGTTTACAGCCGGACATCTGGAAAAAATACGGCGTTATGGAAAAAGTGGGCCGCGGCCTGATGGCAAGCCGCGCGGCGCAGGTTGGTCGCGCGCTAGCTCCGGCGAACCACATGCGTGCGGTGGATGCGGCACGCCTCTTGAAAATTCCTTTTATGTGTATTCATACTCCCGCCGACAATTGCGTGGCAAGTTTTCTCCAAACGATATTTGACAGAAAAAATCCCCGAAAGCTGAAGAATGTTGTGGCCCTGCTTAAGCAAATACCGGAATATCGAGACGCCGTACGAAACGGAGCCGGTCCCGATATCCTGATAGGAAAAGAAAACAGCGACGTGGGAAAAGTTTTCGTGGACATGACCGGGGGAACCGGCGGCCCGGAGAAAGTTTTATCACGCCTCGCCCAGGCCGGGGTCGGCACGGTGATAGGCATGCATTGCCGGGAATCCGCGTATAAGGCGGCGAAAACGGATTTTATTAATTACGTGATTGCCGGACATATCGCGAGCGATACGCTGGGATTGAATCTCTTGCTGGACGCGATAGAAAAACACGGAAAATTGAATATTATTGATTGTTCCGGATTCCGGAGAAGAAAGAGAAAATAGACTCTTATGGGAATGATACCTCAAGAAGTGATTGACAGCATACTGGATCGTCTTGATATAGTTGAGATTATTTCGGGATATATTCAGATAAAGAAGTCCGGAAGAAACTTTAAGGCGTGCTGCCCTTTTCATAACGAAAAAACACCGTCTTTTGTTGTTAGTCCGGATAAACAGATATATCATTGTTTCGGCTGCGCCGCGGGTGGAAATGTGATCAGCTTTGTAATGAAATATGAAAACATGGAGTTTCCCGAAGCCGTGAAACTGCTTGCGGCCGGTGCAGGTGTCAGCCTGCCTGAAACCGGACGTAATTCTTCTCGGTCATCAACCGGTCATCTGTATGAGATCAACCAAACGGCGGCGGATTTCTACCATGACATCCTCATGAGCGAGGAGGGAAGAGGAGCCCTTGAGTATCTTAAAGCAAGGGGGCTTGACGACAAAACATTAAAAACGTTCATGGTAGGATATGCCCCTCAGGGATGGGAAAATTTTAAGACATTTTGCGTTAAAAAGAAAATACCCCTGGAATTCGCTCGAAAAGCGGGATTGACCATCCCAAGTGAAAAAGGAAAAGGGGATTACGACAGGTTCCGAAACCGGATAATTTTCCCGATTTTTAGCGAGAGGGGACGCGTTTTAGGATTTGGCGGCAGAGTTCTGGATAACTCTCTGCCGAAATATATTAATTCCCCAGAAACTCCGATTTACTCCAAAAGCAATGTTCTTTATGGGTTGAATTTCAGCCGACAGGCCATACGCGATGAAAAATACGTGATTATCACGGAGGGATATCTGGATGTGATCTCTTCGTTTAAACATGGCAGCACAAACGTGGTGGCTACGTCCGGAACTGCATTAACTGCGAGTCAGGTCGTAATACTCAAAAAATACGCTGATACGGCCGTAATGGTTTTTGACGCGGACCAGGCAGGGGAAGCAGCCAGTCTCCGCGGGTTGGATATACTTCTCCAGAACGGGATGAAGGTGAAGATCGCGACATTGCCCGAGGGGGAAGATCCAGACAGTTTTGTGCGAAAGAACGGAAGAAAAAAATTCGAAAAAATAATTGACGACGCCAAGGGACTCTTTGATTATAAATTGGATCTCTTGATCAAAAAAAGGGTTCAGGAGAGATCGGCGGTATCACGGAGGAAATACTCCCGACGATATCCAAAGTCAACAACGCGGTTGTTCAGTCCGATTACCTCAGAAAGCTTGCGGAACGTCTCGGAGTGGATGAGACCTCGCTGCGTCGCGAGATGGGCAAGGTTAAGACGGGTTATTCGTATCGTTATGTTGCGCCGGCGGAACAAAGCAAGACCGTGCACGGGGAAAAAAGCATCGAATTTTATCTATTAGGATTGTCAATTTCCGATAAGGAACGGCATGAGAGAATACGCGATGAACTCGGGTTAGATTCGTTTCGCAATATGAACATTCGGAAAGCGCTCGGCATTATCGGCGATTTTTATGCCGCCGGAGAAAAAAAAAATTAATCCCGGAAAGCTGTTAAGCCGCCTGCGCGGCAATAAAGATGTCTGTGACATTACCGTTCAGGCGCTTGCGAAAATGGATATTACTTCTGATCTTGAAAAAGCTTTGAGCGATTGTATTTCCCGTGTTCGGAAAGATAACCGCAACGCACTGCTAAAAGGGCTTAATGACCGGCTTAAGGAAGCGGAAAAGGCCCGGGATGATGAGAAAATGACGGCGTTACTGAAGGAAATGAGCCGATTGCATAAAGAAAAGGTCACATAATACAATGGCGAAAAAAAAACGGAAAGATAGAGGTAAAACTGCCCGGAAGCGCAAACCTCAGCTTCCCCGGACGCCGAAAAAGGAAAAAAGTAAACAGCCCACAGGGGCTGTTAAAAAGGAGTCCAAAAGCACACCGGCCAGCAGATCCATTGCTGTTCGCGAACTCATAAAAACCGGAAAAAATAAGGGGTTTTTGAGCTATGACGAAGTTAACGATTTTCTTCCCGGCGATATGGTTTCACCTGATGAAATTGACGCCGTGATCACCAAGCTCCAGAAAGCGGATATCCGGGTCGTGGAATCGGAAGAGGAACTGGAGAAAATACCGCTTGCCGTAAAAAGAGACCGCAAAGCAGTCAAGATCAGAAAATTCGTTCAGATAGACGATCCCGTAAAAATGTATCTAAAACAGATGGGGCAGATCCCCCTGTTGAATAGATCTGAGGAACTGGAACTGGCAAAGCGTATCAAGAAAAGCGAAAAGGAATTTAAAGATATCGTGTTCCGAACACGACTGGGCAGGGAAAGAGCCCTTGAAGCCATAGAAGATGCCATAGATAACGACTATAATCTCGATGAATTTCTTGATCTTGATCCCGGGTACAATGTGGAGAAGGTCAAAACCCAGAAACGCCAGCTTATTAAAAGGATCCGTCTCTCCGCAAAGTGGGACACGATAAAGAAACTCATTGTGACCCTGAAAGTTGCCATTGCGCTTGCGGAAAAAGTGGCCGAAGATATTATAACGCCGATGGAAGAGATCCGGGTGGCAAGGACCAGGCTTGAAAAATTAAAAAAAACACGGCGCAAAAAAGAACTGAAGGAAACACAGAACTCTATCAGGCGTTTCGCCCGGCAACTCGGCGGCGGTTCCGTTGAGCAGATAACCGCGGATATAAAGGAGTTCAAAGGGATAGAAGCCGAATACATACAGGCAAAAAAAGAGCTTGTCGCGGCTAATTTGCGCCTCGTGGTCAGTATTGCCAAAAAATATACCAACCGAGGCCTTTCTTTCCTGGATTTGATCCAGGAAGGGAACATGGGGCTGATGAAAGCGGTGGATAAATTTGAATATGAGCGGGGATATAAATTCAGCACATACGCAACATGGTGGATCCGTCAGGCAATTACCCGCTCCATTGCCGACCAGTCCCGCACGATCCGTATTCCGGTGCACATGACGGAGACCATAAATAAGCTTGTGCGTGTTTCGCGTGTCCTCGTGCAGAAGAACGGAAGAGAGCCGTCCCCGGAGGAGATATCCTCCGTAATGAAGCTGCCGGTTGAAAAAGTCAGGGGAATAATAAAGATCGCACAACACCCTATTTCGCTTGAAACGCCGATAGGGGACGAAGGGGATACTAATTTCGGTGATTTTATTGAGGATAAAAGCGCTGTTTCGCCCGCTAACGCCACGGCATACTCCATGCTCAAGGAGCAGATGGACGAAGTGCTGGAAACCCTTACGGAGCGTGAACAAAAAGTACTGACGTTGAGATTCGGGATAGGAGACGGATATCCCCGGACCCTCGAGGAAGTCGGAAAGATCTTCAATGTTACAAGAGAACGGGTGAGACAGATAGAGGCAAAGGCCCTGAAAAAATTACGACATCCGATACGAGCGAAAAAACTCAAAAATTTCCTCGACATGGGTTTTTCGGAATAGCACATTAAGGAATGAAATGCACGTAGGTAAGAGCAAGTCCGATAGAGGAACAACACAGACTGAATTAAAGACACTCCTTTTTTTTCTGACGGTTTTTCTTATTTTCGCGGTGACAGCCGGAGCCGGTGTAACGGTGGAAGAAAACATGATAGGCATTCCTCTTGATCTTTCCGAAAAAAACGTGAACCTTGATATTTGTCCGGCGGGTGCGCGGGTTATCAGCGTATTTCTCTCTGCATGGGAAAAGAAAGACAATAAGACAATGTATGACCTGCTTGATGAGAAAAGCAAAGATGATTATTCTTTCAAAGAGGCAAAATTCGCTTTCCAATATCTTGAATTCAAGCCCTATAAAATCAGTTCTGTAAGACAAAAAGGGGATGATTTTGAATTTCTGTTAAGTTTCGGCGATTGGCGCTATGGGAACAAAGAGATAAAAAAAATACTCATTGATGGAATGTCGTACGGAATAATCATGTCTCCACAAGGTTCTCCGCTCAGAGAATCGGCGGAAAACAGTCTGCGTTAAGACTACGGATACAGACAAACGAGGGACGAAGCAAAGTGCTGAGAGCAGAGTGCATAGTCAGAAATGACAGACGAGA
>JBDRNI010000046.1:0-7476 GCA_043811335.1 Candidatus Omnitrophota bacterium
ATAAAAAGAATGTGGGTTTTACTAACGCTGACAATCGTGATCGCTGCCGGTGTTCTCGGAGTAGAGGCCTTCAGGGACGATGATTTTTGCCGGTTTGATTCGCCGATGTACACTGCCATCGCGCAGAATATCAATCTTACCGGAGATTGGGTAAATCTGTTTTCAGCTATGGACACGCCTTTTGAGGGGGGATCATCCGCCATTCACTTTTTGGGCAACGGCATTATGCCTTAAGCTTTTCGGGAACACCGTATTTGGGGCGATCGCTTTCAGTCTTTTCTCTGCCGTCGCGGCGTGCGTGGTCGTGTTTTTTATAGGTGTGTTGCTTAAAAACGACATCGCTGGTTTTTTAGGCGGGATGGGACTTTTGTTGACGCGGTATGTTCCGCGTATAGCCAGGCACAATACTATAGAGATCCCGCTCATGCTGTTCGTGTCACTGGCCGTTCTTTTTATCATATTGGCGCATAAAAAACACAGGGCTTTTTATCTGCCTTTTGGGGCATGTACTGCCCTTGCGGTGTTATCCAAGGGTGTGGTGGGGCTTTTCCCTCTCGGGATCTGTGTCTTTGCGATAATCGCCGAGAAAAGATTCCGGGATCTCTGGAACCCGTTTTTTCTCGGAGGCATCATTGTTGCTTTTGCCGGGCCGGCCGCGTGGCTTTTTGTAAAAGGCGGGATGACCTCCGCCGGCGCGATAACGGTCCTGCAGCAGTATATCGGTTTTGTCGTGAGCGTGTCACATCGCGCAAGTGATGGATCGCGTATGCGTCTTATCACAAAACTGTTTGAACTTTGTTTTGTCATAATGCCCGGCGTAATGCTTGGTCTGTATTTTGTTATTCGCGACAGCTTTTTCAGGGAAAAAAGGAAGGACCTCCTCGTAATTCTTATCTGGGCGACAATATTTCTGGCGGCGTTTCTCATAAGCGGCAAAAGAAGAGGGTTTTACCTTCTGCCGATGTATCCTGCCATGGCTGTTTTATTCGGTATAGGCCTCGCCGGGATAATCCCACGGAATTTCCGCATGTACTCGGTGTATCTAATATCGGCTTTTTTCGCGGGAAACATTGCCGCGCCGTTTCTGTTCCCGCACTGGGAGCCCGAGAGTATACCCATAGTTCTTCAGCGGAATACGTATCTCCCGGCGGCTCGGCGTGCGGTTGAAGCCGTGTATGCTCAGTCCCCGGAGGGAATGCATTTCGTTTCTTACATGCAGCGTGATGAAAACGAATTTGTATTCTTTTTTGGAGAGGATCACGATCTTGATATCTGTCAGTCGCCCGGGGAATTTGAGGCCCTGGCCGCATCCGCTTCGTCGGTGCTGTTTTATATCCCGAAAAAACAGTTTTCACTAATGGATAAAAAATGGCATAAAAAGCTTAAAATAGTGTATGCTTTTGACGACCAGTTGCTGGTAACGAACCGGCTGGACATGGCTCCAGTTTTTGACGTGGAACAGAAAAGGGATCAGTAGGGGCACCCTTTATGGGTGCCCGAAAGAGGACCCTCCCTTGACAAAAACAAAAAGAATGATATAATTTAGCACTCTACCTTATAGAGTGCTAAATTCAGGTGTGGGACAGTATGGAAAAAGACACAAAAAAACAGCAAAGAAAACTTCTGGTTCTGGGACACGTGGTATATGTGTACATTACCACTGCCGTCCCGGTAAGTTCCAGGACGGTAGCTCAGGAAATGGATGGATGTATCTCCAGCGCTACCGTTCGGAATATAATGGCGGAGTTGGAAGAAGAAGGATATATTGACCAGCGTCACACTTCGTCGGGCCGAGTTCCGACGCATTTGGGGTACAGATGCTATGTGGACAGGATCAAGGGCGATATCCGTTTTGAGAAAAAAGAAGCGGAGCGTCTCGCCGCCGAATACAGCGCGAGGATAAGAACAATAAACGAAGTTATCAAAAAAACCTCGTTTCTGATCAGCAGTGAACTGCGGAACGCGAGTGTTGTCATGTGGCCTAACGCGGAAAATTTTTTCTTGAAACGCATTGAACTCGTCAAGGTCAGAGCGGAGACCGTTCTTGCGGTTCTCGTGACAATGTCAAACGCCGTGAAGGATTACATCATCCGTCTGGAAGGGGATCTGGCCGCTGCGGAACTTGAAAGAGTCGCGAATTATATTAACGCGCATTATGAACAATTGCCCTTGTCGCGCATATCCGCAGATCTCAAACGTGAGGTTCTAATAGGGCAGGGCGGTGAAAGTGATTTCCCCGGTTTGGCCGCAACCGCGCTTCGTGCGGTGGATCGCATTATCGCGGAAGACGTTTGTAACGAAATAAGCCTGGAGGGATTGGAATATTTCGCAGACGATCTGCGGTCGGGGGATGCAGGTATGACAAGAAGGATCTTTCGGATGTTTTCCGAACGTGAAGACCTGACGCGTCTCATGCGGAATGAACTGCCCGATAGAGGAATAAGAACATACATAGGCCGGGAAAACGGGTGTGAAATGCTGATAGACTGCAGTGTTATAACCTGCGGGTACGCATTGCACGGTAAAACAGCCGGGCGCATAGGCGTTATCGGTCCGACAAGAATGGATTATGCGCATGCTTTACGCACGGTAAGCTGTCTGGCCGATCTGGTAAGTTCAAAACTTGAGGAAATTAATATTTGAGGGGATGATATGGATCGGAAAAAAGAGACCAAAAAAAGCCATCCTGAGGTGAAACTTTTGAGCGATGAATTTGAAGAATTGAAAAAAAAGTCCGCGGAACGCGACGAATACTACAACAAGTGGCTCCTGGTTCACGCTGAATACGAAAATACGCGTAAACGTTTGGAAAAGGAAAAATCGGAGCATAAGAAATTCGCGAATGAGGATATCATTTCACAGCTCTTCCCGATCGTGGATAACTTTGACATGGCGCTTGCGTCAATGGAAAACGCGAAGAACAGAGAAGCCGTTATGGACGGCATCAAGCTGGTGCAGAAGGAGTTTCACCGGATACTTGAAGATAACGGCGTGAAGAAGATAGAGACCGAAGGTAAACAGTTTGATCCGAGCATTCACGGGGCAGTTCTTGCTGTTCCCGCACCGGATAAAGAGAACGGGGCGGTTCTTGAAGAAGTGAGAACGGGGTATATGCTGAACGACCGGCTTCTGCGCCCGGCGCAGGTAAAGGTCGTGAAGAACGATGGGGAAGTGAACAGTGAACGGTGAACAGTGAACAGTGAACAGTGAACAGTGAGGAGTGAACAGTACAGAACAGAGTGCGGAGTGAGTAATTGAACTTACTGATCACTATTCACAGATCACTGTTCACTATGATTAGTTTTTACGAATAGCAAATAGGAGGACGACATGGGTAAAGTAATAGGGATCGATCTGGGGACGACCAATTCATGTGTTGCGGTCATGGAAGGTAAAGAATTTAAGGTGATACAGAATTCTGAAGGCGCGATGACCACGCCCAGCGTGGTGGCTTTCACCAAGGGGGGAGAGACGCTTGTCGGACAGCCGGCGAAACGTCAGGCAGTTACAAATTCAGAGAACACCATATTCAGCATCAAACGTTTCATGGGCAGAAAACATTCCGAAGTGAAAGAGGAAGAAAAACTTGTTCCGTATAAAGTGGATGAAGACGCTAAGGGCAATGTCGTTGTGGTGGCCAGGGGGAAGAAATATACCCCTCCGGAGATATCCGCGATAATCCTGCAGAAGATGAAACAGACGGCTGAAGATTATCTGGGAGAAAAGGTAACCCAGGCCGTTATAACGGTTCCCGCTTATTTTAACGATTCCCAGAGACAGGCCACGAAGGACGCGGGCGAGATCGCGGGCCTTGAAGTCAAGAGGATCATTAACGAACCGACGGCGGCGAGTCTTGCATACGGTCTTGGGAAGAAAAAAGACGAGAAGATAGCGGTCTTTGACCTCGGCGGAGGAACGTTTGATATCTCTATTCTTGAAATAGGGGACGGTGTGTTTGAGGTAAAGTCCACGAACGGCGATACTCATCTTGGGGGGGATAATTTTGACCAGGAAGTGATGAACTGGATAGCCGAGGAGTTCAGGAAAGAGAACGGAATAGACCTGCGCAACGATAAAATGGCGCTTCAGAGGCTGAAGGAAGCGGCCGAGAAAGCCAAGTGCGAGTTATCTTCTAACCTGCAGACGGAGATCAATCTTCCGTTTGTCACGGCGGACGCCTCCGGGCCTAAACATCTAACGATGACACTGACACGCGCCAAGCTGGAGCAGCTGGTGGATAATCTTGTTGAGAGGACCAAGCAGCCGTGTTACAAGGCGCTGAAGGCCGCGGGTTTTTCCGCCGGTGACATAAACGAGATCATTCTTGTTGGCGGACAGACGCGTATGCCGAAAGTGCAGGAAGTGGTAAAAAAGATATTCGGGAAAGAGCCGCACAAGGGTGTAAACCCGGACGAAGTGGTGGCCGTGGGCGCTGCGATACAGGGAGGCATCATGAGCGAAGGTGTTGACAAGGAACACCTCTCGGACGTGGTTCTTCTTGACGTTACTCCGCTCACTCTCGGTATTGAAACGCTGGGCAGTGTCATGACAAAGCTCATTGATGCGAACACGACCATTCCTACCAAAAAAAGCCAGATCTTTTCAACGGCGGCGGATAATCAAACGGCAGTTTCCATTCACGTTCTCCAGGGGGGCAGGGAAATGGCGGCGGATAACCGGACTCTCGGGCGTTTTGACCTTATCGGAATACCGCCGGCGCCGCGGGGAATACCTCAGATAGAGGTGACATTTGATATAGATGCCAACGGTATCGTAAAAGTATCGGCCAAGGATAAAGCCACCGGGAAGGAGCAATCCATCCGGATAGAATCCTCCAGCGGTTTGTCCAAGGAAGAGGTTGAGCGCATGAAGAGCGATGCGAAAATGCATGAGGCCGACGATAAGAAAAAACGTGAACTTGTTGAAGCGCGGAACCAGCTGGATACGCTGGTATATGCTTCCGAGAAAGCGGTCAAGGAATATGGCGACAAGGTTTCCGAAAACGAAAAGAAGAAGATCAATGAGGCCGTGGAGAAAGCGAAAAAAGCCCTTGCTTCGGACGATCTCGGCGAGATAAAAAAAGCCCAGGAGGAAGTGCAGAAAGCAAGCCATAAACTGTCGGAGGAAATGTACAAGGAGGCCCAGGCCAAGGCTCAGGCCCAGCAGCAGTCCGCAGGCGGCGATCAGCAATCCGATCAGCCCGGCAGCGAAAAAAAAGAAGACGTAGTTGATGCAGATTACAAGGTAGACGAAGACAAAGACAAAGATAAAAAATAAGTAGGGGCGGGGTAACCCCGCCCTGGACAGCGCTTCGTAGGGGCGGGGTAACCCCGCCCCTACTTACGTAAGGACATATTATGGCACAGGATTATTATGAACTGCTCGGTGTAGACCGGAATGCTGAACCGGATGTAATAAAAAAAGCATACAGAAAGCTTGCCGTAAAATATCACCCGGACAAAAATCCGGGGGATAACGCCGCGGAAGAGAAATTCAAGGAAATTTCGCATGCGTACGAGGTTCTGAGCGATGCCGAAAAGCGGAGTATGTATAACCAGTTCGGAGAAAACGCGTTCCGGCACGGCAGCTCGGGCGGCGGATTTCACGATCCTTTTGATATTTTTCGGGGAGTATTTGAAGGCGGTTTAGGGGATATTTTTGGAGAAATGTTCGGCGTAGGCGGCGCCGGACGGCGTGGCGTAAGACGCGGCAGAGATCTGGAGTATGGTCTCAAACTGAGTTTTTTAGAAGCCGTTAAAGGGACTGAGAAACAGCTAAAGATCCGGAGATACGAGGCATGTTCTGTCTGTAAAGGGGACGGCGCCGAGCCGGGTACAGGCAAATCCGTTTGCGCCAGGTGCGGCGGGTCGGGACAGGTCAGGCAATCAGGAGGGTTTTTCAGTATTGCCCGTACCTGTGACGCGTGTAGAGGAGCAGGGGAGATCACGACGACACCGTGTCAGGCGTGCGGCGGAATGGGGCGAAAAGAAGCCGTGAAAAAGATCAACGTGACGGTTCCGCCCGGCGTGGATAACGGCATGCGGCTCAGGATCTCCGGTGAAGGCGAAGCCGGCCTGAACGGCGGCCCGTCCGGCGACGTGTATGTCTCTCTTTCGGTCAAAAGACATGAGATATTTTCCAGACAGGAATATGATCTTTTATGCACGGCGACCGTGTCATTTACGCAGCTGGTTTTCGGCGATAAGATAATGGTTCCGGGAATAGATACGGATCAGGAAATTTCTATTGCCGCCGGTACGCAGACCGGTCATGTGTTTCGTCTCCGCGGACGGGGGATTAAACGGTTGGATGGCCGCGGGAGAGGCGACCAGATGGTGAGGGTTCAGGTGGAGATCCCCAAGAACCTCAATGGACGTCAGAATAAACTATTGAGGGAATTTGAGCGCGCGCTGGGACACAAACCGGCCTCCGGCGGTAAGAATTTTGTGAACAAGATGAAACGAATGTTTGAGTAGCGACAGAGTATCGAAACAAAAGAAACAAGGAACAAGATACAATAACCAAACAATAACCAATGACCAAAGTCCAATAATCAAATGAGAAAACTGCTGTTTGGTCATTGTAATTTGAATATTATTTGTATCTTGTAACTTGGTTATTGGTGATTTAGATAGTTGCAGGGGGATGGTACATAATGCCGACATATGACTATGCATGTAAAAAGTGCAATTACCGTTTTGAGCGGTTTCAGAAGATGACGGACAAGCCGTTGGAGAAATGTCCGAAGTGTGCCGGCCGGGTAAAACGTTTAATCTCAACCGGAGCGGGCATAATTTTTAAAGGCAAAGGTTTTTATCAGACCGACTATAAGAATAAAATCTCTAAGTCCAAAGGTAGCCCAGATAATGAAAAGAAACCGGACAAATGTGAAAAATCCGATAGTTGTGACGGCTGCTGTAAAAAGGATGGCTAATGCCTGGGCCTATCCCTGTGCCTGGGCGTTAATAATCCTGTTCTTTTCGGTCCTGCCATGTGCAAATCTCCCCTCTTTTCCGGTAGGAAACCTCGATAAAATAGCTCATTTTGTTGAATTTGCCGTCTTGTCGGCGCTGATAATACGGACTTTCAACCGACTTGGGAAGATTTTCTCCGGCAGGAGCGTTGTATTTACATTGATATTGGGTGCCGGATATGGTATTTTAGTGGAATTAATACAACGCTTTGTTCCGGGAAGAAATGCCGACCTGTATGATGCG
The DNA here is from genome assembly GCA_043811335.1 of Candidatus Omnitrophota bacterium. Taxonomy (GTDB): domain Bacteria; phylum Omnitrophota; class Gorgyraeia; order Tantalellales; family Tantalellaceae; genus CAZGOZ01. The sequence goes on from JBDRNI010000046.1 coordinate 7,218, forward strand.
GTTTTTAATACGGCCGGGGTGGTGTTTGGAATAGCTATCGGAATAGCTGTCGGAGGGATTAAATCGTCATGGCGGAAGTAAAACCTTTAAAAGGACTGTTATATGATGGATCCAGGATAGGGGGCGATTATGCGCGTGTGATGGCGCCGCCCTATGATGTGATATCGGACAGCATGCGTGACGAACTTTACGGAAAAAGCGAGTATAATATAGTCCGTCTCATACTCGGGAAGTCCTTTGAAGGGGATACCGGCGCAGA
>JBDRNI010000047.1:0-2918 GCA_043811335.1 Candidatus Omnitrophota bacterium
TCCCGGATATTTGAACCGGTTCTTTGTGAATAAACGGTATCTTGGGAAATATGTAACATCGGGCAAAAGACATATTCTTGAGATCGGTTCGGCGAACGGCGCTTTTTCCTTTTGGTTAAGCCGTAATAGGAAAAATACCGTCGTGGGGCTGGATGTCGACAAAAACCTTGTACGTGATTGTGAATATATAAGGGGTAGAGTGGATAGGGACAACTTATCTTTTGTCTGCGCCGACGCGGCCGATAGCTTTGCCTGGGAAAACATGTTCGATGTAGTCGTTTCAACGCATGTTTTAGAACATGTCCTTGACGATAAAGCTGTTCTTGCCAATGCGTTCAAGGCGTTGAAGCGCGGCGGCGTGCTGTTATTGCAAGTCCCATATGGAGCGCTGCACAAAAGCCCGTCAAGAGAGGGCCTTGATAACGGGCATGTCCGGGATGGGTACACGGAGATGCATCTCCGCCATCAACTTGAGGCGCTCGGATTTGAGATACTTACGATCGGTGGCAGTGTTGGTATAATAGGCCGTTCCGCTTACAAATTCGCCCGGGGAGCCGCGAAGGGTAAGTTTATATTTAATCTATCCGTAATGGCGTTCCCGTTGACCCTAGTGCTTATATATCTAGAACAGATCGTCGCCTTTTTGCGCGGGAGGGAATTGCCCTTCGAATACAGCCCTTTCATAGAGGCGAGGCGTCCGTTATGAAACAAAAAAAACATAATATTTTATTTTTAGGATTTGTCCCTTACATCGGCGGAGCGGAGGTCAGCACGCTTCTTTTGCTGAAATATCTGGACAGGGAGAGGTTCGCTCCTGTCTACATCATGCCCGCTGCGGGGCTTTTATCCGATAAAGTCGCGGAGCTGGGTGTCAAATTTGTAACCATGCCGTTAGAAAAGATAAAGCTTCCATTGCCTTTTGGTTACGTGAAAACCGTGTGGAGACTGAAACAATTCATCAAAAAGAACAAGATCGATCTCGTCGTGTGTACTGTCGAGTTATGTAACCAATACGCGCTCCCGGCAGCGAGGTTAAATGGAGTTCCGGTAGCCTGTCACACCAGGAATTTGATACCCGAGTTCAGGTCATTTTGGCGGACATTTTTGCATTTTCCCGATGTCCTGATCGCAAATTCAAAAGCTACAGCCGAAAGTTATCGTTCTTTTATCGGGAAGCGGCAACGCGTCGAAGTGGTACACAACGGCGTCGATCTCAAGGAATATTCATCTTTAGCCGAAAACCCCGCCGTAAGGGTGAAATATAAGATCGCGCCCGACGAGTTTCTTGTTGGAATGGCGGCCCGGATCAGCCCTCCGAAAAGACAAGACGTTTTTATAAAAGCCGTTCATGAGGCTGGAAAGATCTGTCCGGGCATGCGCGCTATTATAGCGGGGGATACGGAGATAAATAATAGCGGATGGTATTTGGAAGAGCTTAAACAATTGGCGGATAAACTGGGCTTGAGTGATAAAGTCATATTCACAGGTTTTGTGGATAATATGAAAGAATTATATTCATCCCTGGACCTTCTTGTGCTTCCGTCGCAAGCCGAGCCTTTCGGCCGCGTGTTGATCGAGGCGATGGCGATGGGTCTGCCGGTTGTCGCTACCCGTTCGGGCGGTGCTCCAGAGATCGTTGAGGATGGGGTTACAGGATTTTTAGTTCAGCCCGATGATGTAAATTCCACGAAAGGGGCAATAGTGAGAATAGTTCAAGACAGACAACGATCGAAGGAGAGGGGTGCGGCGGGACGGAAACGGGTCGAAAAGGTCTTCACCTCGGAGGAGAACGTGAAAAGAACGCAAGAGATCTATCTTAGTCTTATCAGGGATGACGTGTCTCGTTTGCGGGCGGCGATGGATTGGCTTTGCCGGGCACAAGATGCTACTTCTGACGGAGGCGTGTCAGCAGGATATTCAATACGGTTCCGGAAATGGTACCCTTCCCATCGCGAAACTACAGGGTATATTATTCCCACATTTTTCGACTTTTTTGAGTATTCGGGCGAAAAGAAATACTTTGATAGAGCGATCCGCATGGCGGATTGGGAGTTGGATGTCCAATTGGAGAATGGAGCCATCCCCTATGGGTGCGAGATCGGGAACAAAGAACCATTTGTTTTTGATACCGGCCAGGTTATATTCGGCTGGGTCCGCGCGTATAAAGAAACTGGGTTTGAAAAATATAAAAAAGCGGCGGAAAGGGCAGCCGACTGGCTTATCGGGGTGTTGGACGAGGACGGTTGCTGGCGACGGTACGATTTTAACGGGATACCCCACACATATAGCGTTAAAGTGGCCTGGGCCTTGCTTGAGGTGTTCGTTATCACTGGAAGAGACGAATATAAGGATGCGGCAGTCAGGAACATAAAGTGGACATTATCCAACCAATCCGATAACGGTTGGTTTGGCCAATGCGCGTTCCAAAAAGACGTTTTCCCGAATACGCACACGATCGCGTATACGATCAAAGGATTGTTTGAATCTGGGATCATACTGAAAGAGCGGAAATATATCGAAAAGGCTCAAAGAACCGCTGACGCTTTGTTGGGGGTCCAGAAAAAAGACGGTTCTTTAAGCGGGATATTTGATCCCGATTGGAAGGGGACGGTATGGTGGAGCTGCCTGACCGGGAACGCCCAAATTTCTATCGTATGGCTGAAACTGTATCAGTTGACGTGGGAAGATAAATATTTGTCAGCGGCAGAGAAAACTCTCGGATATTTGAAAGGTTTGCAGAATATCAAGACAAAGAATAATGGGATAAGAGGGGCGATAAGCGGGTCCGCCCCCATATGGGGCGGCTATGATCGTTTCAATTACATGAATTGGATGACTAAGTTTTTCGCGGATGCTCTTTTGCTGGAGGAGAAAATAAAAAATGGAAAAAACAAAATTTAACATTATCTGGTATTTGC
>JBDRNI010000048.1:0-8213 GCA_043811335.1 Candidatus Omnitrophota bacterium
GTCAGATCTTCCGCGCGGCGCTTCATGCCGGCAATAACACGGCGGGCAACTTCTTTGTCGTCATCATTGCCCGTTATGAATACCGTGCACCCGAGTTCAGAGATCAGTCTGTCCGCCAAATGGGCATATTTTTCGGCGCTCCATCTCTTCAGGTGGCTTTTTGCTCCCGGCGAGATCACTACATTCTTTTTTCCGCCGGTCCGACTTATTATACTTTCTACATATTTTTTTTCTTCATCTCCGGCAGGAATAAAAAACTTCACACCGGAAAACGGGTCCGGCACCAGGCCGCGCAGCCGTGAAAGATGTTCGTCTTTCTTGTACACGTTAGCTCGCCCGCATACGGCCAGACGGGAATGGCGCGGCGCGCCGACAAGATACGGTATGAGCGAATTTTTCATGTCTACGACCAGATCATACCGCCGGCGTCTGAGGTCCGCAACCTGTTTTATTCTCGTCCACATGCTCTTGCGTCTTTCGTCCGGCTCAAATCTCCCCACGGCAGGATGGGCGTTGAATATATCCTTACCCGGGCACCCGGCAATAACATCTATTACCGCTTCCGGAAATTCCTCATGCAGTTTTTCCAAAACCGGCGTCGTAAGTATAATATCGCCCAGGTTTCTGAGTGAAATGAATAGGATTTTGCGAATTTTCATGATAAATAAAATTATATTCTGGGGACATGCCTGGTGCACCCTTACGAAAGCGAGCCCACTACAGGCGTGTCCCCAGAACCTCAGTAAAGTCAAAAAACTCAAAAAACACCCGATTTTCGTGCTCAGGGGTGTCCCCAAATGACATGTCCCCGCAACACCCAAAGGGCGGGTTTAGAACCCGCCCCTACTCCAGCACTTTTGTTACCGCGGCAAACACCTCGTCCACGGTTATGGACCTCATGCACGCGTAATTCTTTTCACATTTTTCTATGTAACACGGCACGACACAGTCGGAACTGCCTGTAATGACTGTATTTATGCCTTTGCCTCGGGGGCCTGTTATTTTCGGGCTTGTCGGGCCGAAAAGTCCGACAGTCGCTGTTCCGACGGCCGAAGCCAGATGCAGAGGTCCGGAATCGGCGCTTATGACGAGTGCGCATTTTTCGAATACCGCGGCAAGTTCCGCAAGACGCGTTCTGCCGGCAAGGGCATGACACCTGCGCGGGTCGGTTTGGGAGACTATCCGCTCCGCAAGCTCGGCATCCTTTCCGGTCCCGGTCACTACCACGCTGATGTTCTCAAAACGAGAAAGTATTCTTTTTACGAGGTCCGTAAATCTTTCGGCCGGCCACCGCTTTGCATCCCAGTTCCCTCCGGGATTGACAGTCACGATCCGGCGCATGTTTTTATCAACTTTTTTCAGCAACGCGGTGACGCGTTTTTCATCCTCACGGCCGACAAAATATTCATAGGTGCCGTCCTGAACCGAAATGCCGGCCCTTGCCGCAAGAGCGGAAAAGACGTCCGCCCTGTGACACCCGGGTGAGACATTTTCGGTTCGTTCCGTAAGCATGGCATTCTTACCGGTGAATCCGATACGTCGCGGGATCCCCGCGAGAAACGCGATAATACTCTTTGTTCTTGACGGTTTGAAAAAGAAACAGGCATCATAGCCCGCCTTTCTCAAAGTCCGGATAAACGCCAGTTTTTCCGTTAATGATAAAAATCCCCGTTTGTCCGAGAAAACATGAACCTCATCCACTAACGGATTGCGGTCCAGAAGCTCCTTATACCTTTCTACAACCGCGCATGCAATATGGGCTGTCGGAAAAGCCTTCCGCAAGGCACGCAGAAAAGGGAACGAAAACAGTATATCCCCCATCCAGTTCAATTCAAAAACGAGTATACGTTTCATTTTATGATCGCCTCATACACCCCTATTGTCTTCGCAACACTGTCCCTGATAGAAAATTTTTCGGCGGCTTTTTCCCGGGCGTTCTCGGCCAGGCGCTGACGCTTTTCGCGAGATTCGGCAAGAAGCAATATCGCCGCGCTCAAGGTGCCAACGTTGCCGGACGGAACAAGAATGCCGTCACGCTCATGCGTGATAAGTTCCGACAATCCCCCTATATCGCTCGCGATACACGCCCGTGAGGCGGCCATGGCTTCCATGAGCGACAACCCCAGGCCTTCCTTAAGTGACGGCAGACAAAATACATCCATGATCGCAAGATATTTTTCCAAAGGCGCCGCGGCCGAAACCAGAAAAACATTGTCTGCGATACCGATTTGCCGCGCCAGACGCAGCAGAGAGTCCTTCTCGGGGCCTTCTCCCAGTATAAGTAGTTGGGTTTTGCCATGAAAACGCGAAATAACGTCTTTGAAAGCGCGGAGAAGATATTTAAACCCTTTGACCGGAGAAAGCCTGCCCACCGACCCGATTATCATGGCATCCGGATCAAGCCCAGTCTCCCGTAGGAGAACACGGTCCTTGTCCTCTGCCGAGGCCGGCAGATACCGATCCAATTCTATACCGTTATATATCAGGACAACCCTTGACGCATCAACACGAAAATCCTCCACGAGATGAGTCCGAACGCTTTTACTTATCGCGATAACTCTTTCTCCCCAGCATGGAAAGATCCTGCGTGATAATTTGCGGTGACGAAAAAACCCATGACACGTTGATATGAACGGAACCTTTGTGGTTTTTTGTGACAATCGGGCCAGCACCTGCGTCACGCGTGTCTGCGCATGCACGAGTTGAAAACCGCCGCCGGAAACGATCTCCGCCAATCCGGGCAATGCCTTCCATACCTTTATCCCGAACTCGGATTTTGTTCTGATATCCAGGGTGAAATGGGGCACCCCTGCCTGTTTCAGGACAGTTTCAAGCTCTCCCCCTCCGGAGGCAACAGCAACTTCAACACCGCCGGCCTTAAGATATTTGGCCAGACCCACGGTATAAATGCCGATACCGCCGATATTAAGATGAGTAGTTAAGAGTAGTATCTTCATAGCTTGCAGACATACATGTCTGACCCTACGTGCGACGCCAAAATAAAATTATATTCTGGGGACATGCCTGGAGCACCCTCACACAGCGAGCTCACAACAGGCGTGCGTGCCCTGCACCCGAAGAGGTACAGGGTCCCCAGAACCTCGGTAACGCCAATCACTCTATCCGCCCAACACTTCCGTTAACGCGCTGAAGACCTCTTCCGGCGTTATAGACCTCATGCACCATGCGCCCCTGAAGCATGACGGTTTATAACACGGCGCGCATTTCAGTTGTTTATGTATAACCTTGCGGTTTTTCGCGGGCCCCAAATGTTTGAGCGGGTTCGTGGGCCCGAAAAGCGCCACGAACGGCGTCCCCACCGCGGCGGCAACATGCATGGGCGCGCTGTCACCGGTAACAAGCGCGTCACAACGTTCTATAAGGCCCGTAAAACGAGAAACATTGGTTTTTCCTACCGCATTAATAGGTTTGGCCTTTGTCTTTTTAATGAATTCCGCGGCAAGCGCGTGTTCATCTTCCGTTCCCAAAAGAACTACCCGTGCGCCGCGTGAGAGAGCGAGCATCTCGGCAAGTTTTATCATGGCCGTGAGCGGCCAATTTTTCGTTTTCCACCGCTTACTCGCCGACAGGCTCACGGCGATCAGTTCCTGCCGCTCTTTCAACCAGCTATTTTTTAAAAAATCTTCCGCCCAGGCCCTGCCATCAGAGGCCGGCCACACTTCAAGCTTCTTATCCGGTTCGGTGATCCCCATGAGAGACAACACGTATCCCTGGTGTTCCACCGGACCTTTGTCAACGGCGGGTAGAACGGCCTTGTGGTTCAGCAAAAAACTCAATTTTCCGTTATTAAACCCGTATCTTTCCGGGATCGCTCCCAGAAAGGCCAGCAGGTGGCTTTTACGGTTATTCTGAAAATCCACGGACATGTCAAACCCCTCTCGGCGCAACCTTCCCGCCAGGCGCAAAAAACCCGTTCCGGAGTCCCTGTTCTCAAAATCACAAGTCAAGACCTCGTCTACATAAGGGCAGTTATCCAGAACCTCCCGGAAACGAACGTCCACAAGTATTTTTATACACGCGGAAGGAAACCTTTTTCTGATAGCGCGGATAGAAGGCGAAACAAGAATTATATCGCCAAGAGAGCTTATTTTAAAAATAAGGATGTTCTTCCGGCTCAGGACATCCGCGTAGGCCCGAGTTGTCATCTTCATTGCCCTCTCCAGAGAATAGTTCTCCTCCACGTGTTTTCTCGCGGCGCCGGCCACTCTTTCCATGAGAGAAGGATCTTCCGCATAACGCAGGATCGCATCCGCCATTTCCGCCGGGGCCGCGCCTTCACATAAAAGGCCCGTAACACCGCCGATGACGTTCTCCGCGACGCCTCCTACTTTCGTGGCTACCACGGGAACACCCGAGGCCTGCGCTTCAATAACAGAACGCCCGAAGGCCTCCTGCTCCCTGTTCGCCGAAACAAGAACATCCAGGGTTTTCATGACCTTTAAAACACTCTCATCGCTGTCAACAAATCTTACAATATCGCCCATGGTAAGACGCCGTATCGCCAGTTCTATCTTCTTCATATAGGTTTCGTTAGCAGAAGAGATATCCCCCATCAGCACGGCCTCAATGTTCTGCTTTTTTCTCGCAACATACGACATGGCTTGCAAAAAATCAAGATGGCCTTTCAGCGGAGTGAATCTGCATACCATCCCGACACGAAAAACACGGCCGGCTCTCTCCGACGGAGGAACAAACGAGAACTTTTCAAGATCAACGCCGCGCGGAATAACCGTCATTCTCTGAAAAGGAACATTAAAATTATCCCTCATGTAACGCATCATGGTTTCATTGGCAACAATAACTTTTTTGCCCCACCCCATGACCCTGCTGATAAGATGCCGCTTATACTGGCCATGCGCGGTGGTCATGAATATTCTACCCGTGGACCGGGCAGCGAAATAACCGGTAAGAGCCGGTATTCTGCTTCTGGCGTGGACGATATCTATATTTTCTTTTTTGATAATACTTGCAAGACGAAAAAAACAATAGAGCATCGTGACCGGATTCTTGCGTCCTACCGGCAGAACATAATGACGCACACCCGCGGCGGTAAGATCTTTCACGAACGCGCCTCCGGCGGAGACAACTACTGCCTTATGGCCGTTAAGTGCCAGATGCCGGGCTACTTCAACGGTGCTTTTTTCCACCCCTCCGACACCAAGCCTGGGAACAAGCTGTAGAATATTCATATTGAGAAGCCTAAAATAACTTATACATTTTTTCGAGTATACGCCTGTCATCGTCCGGCAAGGGAACAGGCCGCGTTCTTTGACGCACCGCGCGCGAGGCACAAGATGAGATCTCCCCGGGTGTCACGCGCTTGAGATATCCACGCTTATCAAGGCCGTCAACAAAACGCTCATATTTAGTGCGTCTTGAAGTTATTTTCTTCGGCATGAATACCAGAACCGGTTTTCCGGAAGCGACCGCTTCCGAAACCATTGAGATGCTTTCTCCCGAGACAATAACGACATCGCTTGAAGAAAGTATTTTCTCAACAGTGTGCTCGTCTTTGTCGTTCTTTCCGGAAACGAACCTCACGCACCTCGGGTTACCGGTAAACGAGGTTTTTAGGATCTCTTCGGGCGCCTGCGGCGTTCGGCGGGAAGTGGTAGCGCAAAAAGAAGCGTCAATCGCATCACATGTTTTTTCTACCTCTCCGGCCACTGAACGCGCCAATTCTTCATCAAAAGCAAAATACCGGTTATCCCCGCCGAACAACAGCCCGACGCAGAGCTTATTTTTCCCGCCGGCGTTGTTGCTTGAGGGCTTGATAGTATTAGGCGCCAGGCGCGTCACTATCATCTTCTCTTCAACCCGCCTTCCGCGAAGATCATGCCTTGGCAACACTATGAGATCAAACTTCCCGCGGCATGAAAATCCCGGATCCAAAACCGTGAGGTTACGCGCGTAATTTTCCATCTTCAGGATGATGTTGACGCCGCAAAGAGCGCTGCCGCAGCTTATGATCACATCCGCATACCGGCCGACAGCATTCGCATAGCTTTTCCGATCAAGGGCCATTCGCAGGAACACGAGACGCCCCTGGCATCCGGGACCGAAAAACGGCCGCATGGCATTGAATAAAAATTTTGCTATTTTGTTCCGGAAGCGAATTCTGACAACTTCGATTTCTGTCTCCTCCGGCGCATATCCTTCGGCTTCACGGTATCGTTTTAACTGTTCCACCACGGCAAGAGACTGTTTCAGGTGGCCTTTTTTACCGTCGTCAAGAACCATTACTTTTTTCAGGGGGGTCATCTTCCATCTCTTATGCATCCACATCCATTGTTCCGGATAATCGCGTATGTGCTTCTCCAATAAACGGTTATACTCCCGCATGTACGGGACAACGTCATCACCTTTCTCTATTATCATCAAGGGTTCCAGAATGAGGTCATGATATGGGCCTTTCGTTCTGTGTATAAACGCCGGTAAAAGCCACGCGCCGGTTTTCTGGGCAATACGATACGGCCCCACCGCCACGGACGCGGGCCGCCCGAAAAAGTCTACAAGCTGTCCGGTAGCCCCGGCGTTCTGATCCGCCAGTATACCGATACTTTTACCGTCTCTCAGCACCCTGAACAGGTTTTTAATGTCCGCGCCCTTGCGTATGACCATGTTGCCTTTTGACTCCCGCAGAACATTTAAAAGTTCATTGAGCCTTTCCATTTTCTGGTCCCGGGCAAGCAGATACAGGGGAAATCCTTTCGCGACACTGGTAACGGTCGAGAGTTCCCAGTTCCCGAAATGGGCGGAAATAAGGATCATCCCATTCGGGTTCTTTGACGCTTTTTCTATGCGTTCCAGATCATGCACTTTGACAAATTTCTGTATATACCGCTTGTCCACCTTGGTCATCGAAAGGATCTCTACAAAAGTTTGTCCCAGATGCCGATACACGTTATCCGCGATACGTTTGAGCTCGCTCGGTGTTTTCTCGGCGCAGAAAGCGGCTTTCAGATTGGCATAGGCAATTCTCCGCCTCTTGCCGCTCAAAAGACGCGCCGCTCCTCCCAGGCGCCGACCGCACCACAGATTGAACTGTATCGGCATCACGTGAAAAAACGCGTTAAGCCCTCTTACAAGAAATGACGCTATTAAGTCCAGCAACGAGGTTCTCCTTCCCCTCTACGATATCTATCACGATGTTCATTACAAAAATTTTTTCTTCGATCCCGGACAGATCCAGATCCCTGACCTTCACATAATCTTTAGCGGTTGTAATTATGATCTCCGCTTTTTCCCGCGCGCAGCGCGCCCGTATAACACCGATGTCATGATCGGAATAACGGTGGTGGTCATCATGATCATGCCGCGACACGATCACGGCGCCCTGTTTTTCTATCAAAAAAGCGAAATAATCCGGATCCGCTATGCCGCTAAAAAGAAGCACTCTTTTATGCCGCAGAGTGTCTATCGCGTAAACGGCGCCGGTAATATCGGAAAGGAACGAGGGTTTGTGCCGGCTCAGAACAACAGGTTTTCCCGGCGCGAGAACGGCCAGGCGCCGGATAATATTTTCCCGGTCCGCGGTGTTGATCCTGTCGGTCTTTGTCAGCACGAAAATATTCGCCCGCCGAACAGAAGAGATCGGCTCTCTCAACACTCCGCGCGGAAAAAGGCAACCGTTACCGAACGGAGAAAAAGCATCCAAGAGAAGAATATCAAGATCTCTCTCTATTCTCCTGTGCTGAAACCCGTCATCAAGAACAAGAACATCTCTTGCTGCTCTGACAGCGCCCCGGGCCTCTTTTACCCTATCCTGTCCCACAAACACCGGCACTTCAGGCAACTCGGACGCGAGCATTCTGTTCTCGTCACCGCCGTATCCCCTGATAAGCACTGCCGGCTTCCGTTCTCGGGCGAGAAAATAATCGGCAATAAACATGACGAACGGCGTTTTACCGGTTCCGCCGAGAGTTATGTTCCCCACACTGACCACGGGCGCGCCTACCCTGTATCGGCGGCGGAGACCCGTTTTGTAGCCGAGAGCCACTACCCGCACCGCCTGAGCGTATATCCATGATAAAAAACGTAACACGGCCTTCACCATGACATGCGGAAACCCGACGCGTTTATCCCGCATCAACGAAAACATATATGATTTGAACGAAAGCATAATAAGATCCTACGGTGGGACGACTGTGTATTAGAAAATTTAAAAGACAAAAATACAGATCAACAGTTAA
>JBDRNI010000049.1:0-7390 GCA_043811335.1 Candidatus Omnitrophota bacterium
GCAACGAAGGGGGCAATAACATCATTTGTTCCTCTCTATTCTCTTTGAATTTTGCCACTGCTAACCTCCTTGGTTAGCTATATTATACCAAATTTAACCCTGTTGTGGCTATTCTCGGTCAGCCTGTTAAAGGTGCCCTACTACTGATCACTACTCACTGATCACTGTTCACTCCGATCCGCCCCTACGCGGCGATGCGGCGTTCCTCAAAGGCGCGTTGTATCGTGGCAATATCTGTAAATTCAAGACTGCTTCCCGCCGGCACACCTCGGGCCAGCCGTGAAACCTTCACTTTAAACGGCTTCAGCACCTTAAAAAGATACATGGCCGTTGTTTCCCCTTCGGTGGTAAACCCAGTCGCTACAATAACTTCCTTCGTTTCTCCGGATCTAACCCGCCGAATAAGCCCGGGGATCTTTAACGCCTCGGGCCCGACACCGTCAAGTGGTGAAAGTTCGCCGAGCAGAACATGATACAATCCCCGGTATATACTGCTTTTTTCCATGGCGATAACGCTTTTTGGCCCCTCAACCACGCATATTTTTGAATGGTCTCGTGAGGAGTCGGAACATATCGAACAAACATCCCTTTCGCTGAGATTGTTACATTCTTCGCAAAATTTGACGTTTTCCTTGACTTCGCGTATGCACCGCAGAATGGCGTCAACTCCCTCACCGGGTAAACCCAGCACGTGAAACGCCATCCGTTGCGCCGACCGCACGCCTATTCCGGGCATCTTGCTGAACTCATCAATAAGCCTGGCCATTGATAGGGGAAACCCTTTTATCACTTCTGTTCCTCCGTTGTGAAATCACGCACTATATGTCCGCCGAACACATCCATGGCTTTTTCTATGACCGGTCTTATCTTTTTTTTTGACATGTCTTTTTTCGCGGCGGTGGCCTCTTTCTTCGCGACGACTTCCCCCGGAAATTCCAGAGTAATGAATTCCACCATTGAAGACGCGCCGGTAATTTTTCTCACGGCCTCTTCAATAACACTTCGGTTACTTTCCGTCTCAAGAACCTCTTTATTGAAAAGATGGTCTTTAGTTAACCCGATAACCACCTTATCTCTGGTAAACTCCACCGGCCGGGCCACATTAAGAAACGTGAACACGGACATCTTCTTTTCTTTTATGTGGCTCAGCATCGCTTTCCAATGAAACGCCGCCGCATCCGGTCCCTGATCAAAAGATCTTTCTTCGGGTGCGGGTTGTGGGTTCTCGGCCTCTTCCGGCTCGGGCAAGACCTTTTCATTTCCCAACCCCGCAAGAACTTCCGGCAATGACAAGACGGAATTTCTTCGCGTCAGCCTGATAAGCGTAACTTCCAGCGCCCCGCGCGTGAACGTTGTTGACTTCATGAGTTCAAGAGACCGCAGGAGATTCTGCAGCGCGTAAAGTATCTCTTCCAGCGACAGTTTCTCTGCCAGCTGTTTCAGCTGTCCGGATTCTTCTTTGGTAAACATCTTACCGCCCGAGGGCGCCCCGACCGTCTTAAACACCATGAGGTCTCTGTAATGCCCGATAAGGCTGTTCGCGACAAACACGGGATCCTTGCCGTCGGTTATCATTTCGTCAAGCGCCCCGATAGCGCGCGCCGGGTCCTTCTCAATAATGGCGAGCGACAGGCCGGATATCCTGTCATTCGGGACGATCCCCATGAGTTCTATAACTTCTCCGGCTGTGATCTTATTGCCGGAGAAAGACATCATCTGATCCATTATGACCAGGGCGTCCCGCAGGCTTCCGTCAGCTCCGCGCGCGATTAAAAGAGCGGCATCTTTTTCCAGAACGATCTTTTCCTTCTCGGCGATACTTAACAGCCGGTCCAGTATCATCGCGGACGGTATCTTCTTAAAATCAAACTTCTGGCACCGCGACATGATCGTCGCAAGAACCTTATTAGGCTCCGTCGTGGCGAAAAGAAACCTGGCATGCGCCGGCGGCTCTTCCAGCGTCTTCAGGAGAGCATTAAACGCCCCCGTTGACAGCATGTGAACCTCGTCAATAATATAAACCTTGTACTTATCCCTGGAAGGTAAAAACTTTACGTTTTCCCGGAGAGTTCTGACTTCGTCAACGCCGTTATTAGACGCGCCGTCGATCTCCAGAACATCTATGCTGCCGCCGCGGGTTATCTCCTCGCAGGAGGTGCATTTGTTACACGGCCCGGCAGGTAACGGTTTTTCGCAGTTGACCATTTTCGCCACGAGCCGCGCAACTGTCGTCTTGCCTACCCCGCGTGATCCGCAGAAAATATACGCGTTGGCGATCCGGCCGCGCGCAACGGAATTCTTGAGCGTCCGCGTGATGGTCTCCTGGCCGATAACATCGTCAAAGGTCTGAGGCCTGTATTTTCGGGCTAATACTTGGTATGTCATGGTTTCAAATGTAAAAATTAAAAAGTAAAAAGTAAAACCCTGAACCGAACTTCGTTCTGGTGCAGGGTAAAATTCTGGAGATTTGTTCTTTATAACACAGTCCCGAGCAGAATTCAATCGGAAAAGGATTCCCCTACAACTGTTCACTGATCACTACTCACTGATCACTCCGCTTCGCCCCTACGCGCGCGCTCTCCGCGCGAAGTCATTTCGGCGATACGGCTGCTGCTCCGAATATGCCGACATCGTTCTTCAGTTTCGCCTGAACCACCGGCGTCTTATCGGCGCGAGTGTTTATGGTATATGCAGGGATCGTTTTTCTGACGGTTGCGAAAAGAAGTTCCCCGAGCATGGACACCCCGCCGCCGATAACGATGATCTCGGGATCTAAGACGCTTATCATGCTTCCGAGCCAGATACCGAGCAGTTTCGCTTCTTCGTTAATCGCCTCAAGCGCGGTCTTATTGCCGTTCGCGGCGGCCTTCCCAACGGTGATCATTGTCACGCGCGCGTTGTCCTTCTCGCCCGCGGCCAGCATCATCGCTTTTTTTTCATCAGGCGCGTTCTTGAGTTTCGCGAGCAGCCGCCTGACGGTGCCCGGCCCTGATGCCAATGTTTCCACGCATCCCGTATTGCCGCAATTGCACACGGCGTCTTTCGCATCATAGTTTATCGTAACATGCCCGCCTTCACCGGCCATGCCGTTCTTGCCGTGATATATCTTTCCGTCTATGATCACGGCCGTTCCGATACCCGTGCTGACCGTGACATAGAACACGTGTTTATATCCTTTAGCCGCGCCCCACATGACTTCCGCCATGCCTGCGGCGTTAGCATCGTTCTCCAATCGAACCGATTTGGCAAATTTTTCCGCGACGAGCTCCGCCAACGGCACTTCTCTCCATCCCGGAAGATTCGGCGGGTTATGCACCACGCCCTTGAACGGATCAAGCGGCCCGGGCGCGCACACGCCTATCCCCTTTATCTCTTCCCACACGGCCTTGCCGGAGACCTTGAGCTCTTCTACGGATCTATATACCTGCCCAAGCGATGTCTTAAACCCCTCATCAGCAAGCGTCGGCACGACCGTTTTAGCTACAATTCTGCCCTTTTCATCTACAATACCGGCGGCGATCTTTGTTCCGCCGATATCAACGCCGATCACGTATTGTGACATGTGGGGCCTTTCGTGTTATATCCCAACCCGTAAAATTAAAATTCGTAGGGGCAGGGTTTCCCTGCCCTGCGAACGAAGGGCGGGGTAACCCCGCCCCTACGCGCTACGACAGCCGGTTACGGTAATCCTCGTACCCAAACTCGCGGATCATGCTGACCGAATCGTCCGACGGATCATAAACGGCGATGGACGGCAGACGCACGCCGTTAAAAGTGTTGTTCTTGACCATCGTGTAATGGGCCATGTCCCGAAAAACGATCCTGCTGCCGACTTTCAGCGGCTCGGGAAACGCGTATTCCCCGATAACATCGCCCGCCAGACACGTCATGCCGCCGAGACGATACGCGTGCGGATATTCTCCGACGCATCCCGCGCCGTCTACTTTCGGGCGATACGGCATCTCCAAGACGTCCGGCATGTGAGCGGCGGCCGAAGTATCAAGCACCGCGATATCCATATCGGCGCGGACTATATCAAGCACCGATGCCACGAGAACACCGGCATTCAGCGCGATCGCTTCTCCGGGTTCCAGAAAAACCTCAACACCATACCGTTCGCGAAACCCGGATATCAGCCGCGAAAGCCGGTCTGTATCATAATCGCTGCGCGTGATATGGTGCCCTCCCCCGAAATTGACCCACGCCATCCGCGGAAGCACGTGCCCGAACTTCTCCTCAACCGCCTTGAGTGTCCGCTCAAGCGCGTCTGAGTTTAATTCGCAAAGCGTGTGAAAATGCAGTCCCGTTATACCGTCAAGATCCGCATCCTTAAACTCCCCCGGCCTGATACCCAGTCGGGATCCCGGCGCGCACGGATCATACAGCGCGGTCTTGACTTCGGAATGTTCCGGATTAATACGCAGTCCGCAGCGCACGTCCCGGCCGCTTGAAGCGATGATCGGCTTAAAACGCCGCCACTGCGAGAAAGAATTAAAACTGATATGGCTGGCATGTCCGAGAATGTCGGAAAACTCATCATCACGGTAGGCCGGCGCGCACACGTGCACTTCGCCGCCGAATTCTTCATGCCCGAGCCGGGCTTCGTCCAGCGAACTCGCCGAAACACCCTTCAAGTGCTGCCGCATTAGCGGAAAAAGGCTGAACATGGCAAACCCCTTGAGGGCCAGCATGATCCGGCATCCCGAGCGGCGCTGAATTTCGGAAAGGATCTCCAGATTGCGCGTAAGAAGACCCTTGTCAACGACATAACAAGGCGTGCGAGAAACTTTTAGATTCGTCACCATATTTTATCCGACAGTTTTTATTACCCAGGGCAGTCCGTGAACTTTTAGTTTTTCCATGAACGGATCCGGATCAAATTCTTCCACGTTGAACACGCCCCGATCTTTCCAGACGTCCGTCACCATCAGCATGGCCCCGATCATTACCGGAACACCCGTGGTATAAGAAATAGCCTGCGCTTTTACTTCGCGGTAACTCTCGGCATGGTCGCAAACATTGTAGATATAAATCTTTCCTCGGCGGCCGTCCTTGACCCCTTCTATCATACACCCGATATTCGTTTTACCTGTATAATTTTCGCCCAGAGAAGATGGTTCCGGAAGAACCGCCTTGAGAAATTTAAGCGGAACGATCTTTTTACCCTCAAATTCAACGGCATCAATACGGGTCATCCCCACGTTTTGAAGCACCTCAAGATGCGTCAGGTATTCTTTCCCGAACGTCATCCAGAACCGTATGCGTTTAAGCCCCTTTATGTTTTGCACAAGAGATTCAAGTTCCTCGTGATACATGAGATACATCTCTCGTGGGCCTATTTCCGGAAAATCAAACGTTTCATGCACGGTGAGGGGCGAGGTCTCTATCCATTTTCCGTTTTCCCAGAACTTTCCTCGCTGGGTGATCTCCCGGATATTTATTTCGGGATTAAAATTCGTGGCAAAGGCCCGACCATGCGACCCGCCGTTACAGTCCATGATATCCACCGTGTGTATCTCGTCAAAACGATGTTTCATGGCGTAGGCGCAGAAAATATTGGTCACACCGGGGTCAAACCCGCATCCTAAGAGGGCCATCAGGCCTTTTTGCCTGAAACGCTCGCTGTAGTCCCACTGCCACTTGTAACAGAATTTTGCTTCGTCGGGGGGTTCATAATTCGCCGTGTCAAGATAATCAACACCGGTCTCAAGACACGCGTCCATGATCGCGAGATCCTGATACGGCAGGGCCGTGTTTATCACCAGGCGGGGACGGAAATCCCTGATCAGACCGACAACTTCACGGACGTTGTCGGCATCCACTTTTTCGGTCCGGATCGGCCGATCGAGATCGGCGGCGATCTTCTCGCATTTTGCAACAGTTCTGCTTGCCAGACAGATATCACTGAATATCTCCGGCTCGCCCGCGCACTTGCGCACAACCACGTTGCCTACACCGCCCGCGCCGATAATTAGCACTTTGCTCATGTTAACCCTCCATGAAAAAATACGCTTGGTGAACTGTGATCTGTGAACTGTGAACTGTCTTAGGGGCGTAACTTTAGGCCATCGTTGGCTCACCTTTTGTTATCCCCGCGAAAGCGGGGATCCTGAATGGAACGATCCAGATGGATTCCCGTTTTCAAGGGAATGACAGGCCTTCTAACCTCTTGACTAAACTTTCTGACTGATCACAGATCACTATTCACTGTTCACTATAACACAAAAAGGGCAGGTCCCTAAAGATCTGCCCTTTTTGTTCTTTTTTTCAGATATCAAAACAATTCTCGTTATTTATAACGTTAAAAACTGTCTCTGTCTCTGTTCTTCGGCGGACGCGCTTCATCGATTCTCAATGTGCGTCCCTGGAAATCCGTTCCGTTCAATCCGTCTTTGGCCTTTTCGGCTTCTGACGGATCAGACATCTCTACGAACCCGAAACCTTTGTTTTCGAGCACCGTGACATCTTTAACGTTTCCGAACGCGGAGAAAGCTTCTTTAAGCTCCCCTTCCGTCACGGAATATTTAAGATTTCCTACGTAAAGTCTGCTACCTTGCATCCTTTTCCTCCTTGTTATTACCATTTCCCAGTCCAATAACGTTCCGTTTCAGAGATGGATGCAACCTAACAGCAATCCGCGCCCCAGAGCAACATTATCAAACACAAGACCCTCCAAGCCACTCGCTTGAAGAGATTCAACGCATTATCTTTACCACGCCCAACGAATTCTGTCAAGCGCTATTGAGGTCGGACGGGAAAATGAAAAACGTAGGGGCACCCCTTGTGGGTGCCCTCTTCCCACCGTTTCGGGCGGGCACAAGGCCCGCCCCTACATGCTCTTTGGAGACACCCATCCTTCAAAACTGCTCAAAAACGACGTATTTTCGTGCTCAGGGGTGTCCCCAAATGACATGTCCCCCGTTCCAGATATGTCCCCCGTTCCAGATACGCATGGAGATACAACAATGTTCCCCTTTTTGCATGGTTGGAATCGCTTCGCATAACACGGCGTAGGGGCGGGGTCCCCCCGCCCTTCGTTCGCAGGGCAGGGAAACCCTGCCCCTACGTCTTTTATTTATATTTTCGTCCCCCCTCGGAAAATGAAAATGAAATTCCGTACGGGCGGACCCATGTGTCCGCCCGGAACGCCGCGCCCAAAAACCCCCGCGCCGCTCAGGGCAGACACACGGGTCTGCCCCTACGTCTGCATCCCAAATATGGTATACTTATATCCGAACGATCGGAGGCAACGAAACATGAAGGAAAATGAGGGGAAAGATTTTCTTACAGGATTCTCTTTAAGGAAGGCATTCGGGTCTTTCCTTAAAGACCTCGTTGATTACACAAAACAGAAAAACAAAAATTTTTCGCTGATCTTTCTGGATCTGGA
>JBDRNI010000050.1:0-6162 GCA_043811335.1 Candidatus Omnitrophota bacterium
GACAAACGGTCAGAGCGACCTTATAAACAGAAAAGACACCTCCGCCGAACTCAAGGGCCTTATTGACAGGGTTTCGGTCAGCATGAACGCTCCGGATGCCGCGCGGTATGACGGTTTATGCCGTTCGGTTTTCGGAAAAGAGGCTCATGGAGCCGTCATGAAGTTTATAACCGCCTGCAAAGGGCAGGATATGGAAGTTGAAGTGACGTGCCTGGACATGGCAGGAGAGGACTCTCTCGGCGAGTGCCGGCGTCTGGCGGAGAAAGCGGGCGCTTCTTTTCGTCTGCGTAAAATGAACGTGGTCGGGTAAGACGCGTAGGGGCGGGGTTACCCCGCCCCTACAGAATTATAATATGAAAAATATTTTCAACATTATGTGGCGCAATAAGATATACGTTATCTTTTTTATCTTTATTGTTGTCATGAATCTCCTGATCTTTGCGGATAAAAGAACGCGTGACGCGGAAAACGCCGCTGTAACCGCGACGGAACATGGCAGGACGCTTTTTAGTGAGAGTAGCGTAGAGGCAAGGCAAGAGAAGATAAGAGATCTTGCTGTTGAGAATCCCCGGTTGTATTTTTTCATGGGGCTTCTGAACCTGGCGATAATATTCATAATATTCATCGGCTTGTTTCTGGACGCGTATTTTGTTACGCGCTGGCTGCGAAAAAAGCCTCCGGATATACGCATAGAGCCTCAAACATCACCGAAATGGAATATCGCCGATGTTGCGCGCGTGGCAGTGACATTCATTTTTTTCGGCTATATTTTTATATTTCTGCAAATGTTCCTGACAAGGCTTTTCCCGGTCTTCAACAACGGTAATTTCCGTATGGTTTTCAGCACGTTGGTCATGAACACGGCCGGCATAATTATTATCCTGTATTTTATAATCCGCAAACATGGTCAGTCACCGCGTGACGCGGGACTTACGCTCAAGAAGTCCTCTTCCGCGTTTTTTTACGCCGTTATAGGATATATCGCGTTTGTTCCGATCCTGATAGCGATCATGCTAATGACGTTTTCAGTGATGAAATTCCTGAAATTTCATCCTCCCATGCAGCCGATCGTTCAGGTGTTGACCGAGGAAAAAGAAATGCCGGTTTTGTGGTTTTCGGTGATCTTTGCGGCCGTTTTAGGCCCGATCACGGAAGAGATCTTTTTTCGGGGGTTCATGTATAAGGCTGTCAGGAAAAGGTTCGGTATTTTTTGCGGCATGATAAGCACGGCCGTCTTGTTTTCCCTTCTTCACACGCACATTGCGGGATTTCTTCCGATAGTCGCGCTCGGACTGCTTCTGGCATGGCTTTATGAAAAAACAGGATCGCTTGTCGCGTCAATGTCGGTTCATATCATGCATAACGTTGTAATGATAGGCCTGGTGTTTCTCATGCGTCATGTAGGGGCATAAACTTACGCGAAAGGAGTCTGATGGCACTTGAGACGATGAGATGGAAAAATAACAGGCTTGAGCTTATTGACCAGCGGCTTCTTCCGAAAAAAAATATTTATATATCGTGTGTGACTTCCGGCGATGTTAGGGAGGCAATAAAAACAATGGTGGTGCGGGGCGCTCCGGCGATAGGCATAGCAGGGGCCTACGGGGTGTATCTTGGAATGAGAAAAAGCCGCGCCCGTAATTTTGACGCATTCAAAAAAGAAATGTGCGCGGATATAAAACGTCTGGCTTCGTCCAGGCCTACTGCCCGGAATCTTTTCTGGGCGCTGGAACGCATGGACGCGCTCGTTGCCGAGAACCGTAAAAAACCCGTCAAAACCCTGAAAAGATTGATCCTGGCGGAAGCTCATGCCATTCTTGCCGAAGACATGAAGATCTGCCGCGCCATGGGGCGCTGCGGCGCCAAACTGATACCGCCCCGCGCCGGGGTCTTAACTCATTGTAACGCCGGCGGGCTCGCGACAGCCGGGTATGGCACCGCCTTGGGTGTGATCTTTGCCGCGCGGAAAAAGATCCGAAGGGTTTATGCCGATGAGACGCGTCCCGTTCTTCAGGGCGCCCGGCTCACGGCATGGGAGCTGCATAAAGCGCGCATACCGGTTACGCTGATATGCGACAACATGGCGGCATCATTAATGGCGGCGAAAAAGGTTGATGCCGTGATAGTCGGAGCGGACAGAATAGCGGCAAACGGCGATACCGCGAACAAGATAGGGACATATAATCTGGCCGTTCTGGCGCGTTACCACAAGATCCCGTTTTATGTAGCCGCACCTTTTTCCACGTTTGATCTTTCTATAAAGCGCGGCGCGGGTATAGAGATAGAAGAGCGTTCGGCAGAAGAAGTGCGTAAAATAGGTTCCACGCACATAGCGCCGAAAAAGGTCGCCGTGTGGAACCCCGCTTTTGACGTGACCCCGGCAAAACTGATCACAGCAATAATCACGGAGCGCGGAATCATCAGGCGGCCGAATCGACGCAAGGTGGTACGCATGGTGCAAAAATAAAAGACGTAGGGGCGGGGTTTCCCCGCCCTGGACGTTGCGAAACGAAGGGCTGGGGAACCCAGCCCCTACGAATTTTATTTCCATTTTTAAAAGGTTTTCTTAAATCATGCGTGAGCTAAAACTTATCAACGAGATCAGGAAACGCGCCGGGCGAGCCGGGAAGGGCGTCATTGCGGGGATCGGCGATGATTGCGCGGTTTTAAAATACGACAAGGGCCGGTATCTTTTATGGGCGTCCGACATGCTCGTTGCGGGCACGCATTTTATTCCAGGTAAGACGCCGTATGAAAAGATCGGCCGGAAAGCGGTTGCGGTAAATATCAGCGACATCGCGGCGATGGGAGGGGTGCCCTTGTATATCACGGTGTCTCTCGGCTTGCCGCGCGGCACGCGTAAAACCGATATCCGCCGTCTATATGACGGTATATTCGGTATATGCAGAGAGTATAATATTAAGGTTGTCGGCGGAGATACCAATCGCGCCGGCGCGCTGGTAATAGACGTTTCAGTTGTCGGCATTGTGGAGAAAAAACGCCTGACGCGGCGCAGCGGGGCGAAAGAAGGTGATCTTATATTGATCACGGGGCCCGTCCGGAACGGAAAAAAAGAACATCTTGATTTTGAACCACGGCTCAGTGAAGCCCGGTTTCTTTCAGGGCGCCACAAGATAAGTTCCATGATAGATGTTTCCGACGGCATAGCGCCGGATGCCGGACGGATATGTTCCGAAAGCGGCGTGGGGTGCGTGTTGTATGAGGGGGCCATACCTCTTTCAAAAGGCCTTTCAGTAAGAGATGCGCTGTATCACGGCGAAAGTTTTGAACTCTTGTTTACGATGAACCCAAAAGAAGCAGAAAGATTATTTCTGGGCATGAAACGCCGAAAAGAAGTGCCGCAGTATTTTATCCTGGGAAAAATAACACGGGATCGCGATGGCATGTGTCTCATAGAGGACGAGGGCCGCGTGACCCGGCTGAAGATGAAAGGGTTTGAACATTTATAATGGTAAAAGCCGTGGTTACCCGCTCACCTGAAGAAACAATGGATGCGGCGTCGCGTGTCGCCGAAGGTATCGGCGGCCGCGGCTTTGTCGCCCTTATTGGGGACCTTGGAACCGGGAAAACGGTTTTCGTCAAGGGCCTTGCCAAGGCTTTGGGGGTTAGCGATTACCGTTATGTCAATAGCCCGTCGTTTGTCGTGCTGAAGGAATATCAGGGAAAGAGCCCGCTTTATCATTTTGACATTTACCGGCTTGAATCCGAAAGTTTCAGTGAAACTGTGGATTACAGGAAATATTTTTATGGAGGGGGACTTACTGTTGTTGAGTGGGCGGATAAAGTGAAAGATATCATACCTGACGAGTATCTGGAAATACGCATGTTTTACGGAAATTCCGAAAACGAAAGACGAATAGAGTTCCGCGCCATCGGGGCGAAGTACGAAAAGGCCGTAAAGGGCATAGAACATAGGGCATAGAGCAGAGAGTTGTTGAACTTACAGATCACTGATCACAGTTCACTGTTCACAATAATATGAAGATCCTTGCAATTGACACATCAACAAAGTTTTTGAGCATTGCGTGTCTTGAAAATGAAAATGTCAGATCCGAGTTCCATCGGGATGTCGGCATAAAACACAGCGAACTTTTAATTCCCGAGATAAAAAGCATGCTGCACGGTCTCAGCTGGCAGGCGGAGGAGCTTGGTTTGATATGCGTGGGTATCGGTCCGGGGTCTTTCACGGGTCTGCGTATCGCCGCCGTCACCGTCAAGGCCATGGCTGAGGCGCTTGGCTGCGCTGTTATAGGGGTTCCGGACATGGATGCCGTGATCCTGAATCTGCCGCCCGAGGCACTTGCTGCATCAAGAAAAAAGCTGGCAGCGCCCTTTCTTGACGCGCGGAAAGGAAAAGTATATACGTGTATCTATGACCTTTCCGGCCCCGGTCGCGAGAAGGTCACCGATTATCTTCTCGTGCCGGCGAGTGAATTTTTAAGCGGGCTAAAGGAAAATGAAGTATTATTTTTCGGCGATGCCGTAGAAAAATATAAAAAAGAACTGAATGAATGCCGCCTCGCGCGGGTTCTGGAAATTGACTGGTATCCGCGCGCCGCTGACGTAGGGCGTATCGGGTTTAAAAGATCCGCCCGAGGCACGGACGATCCGGAAGACATAGAACCGCTATATTTGCACGCAAGAGATTGCAGTATTACGCAAAGCGCGAAGCGCAAAGAGCATAGAGTATGAACAAAAAATATTACAGGCCGACATGGGCGGAAATAGATCTTGGGGCTCTCGGATATAATCTGAACCGCATTCGTGAACGGGTCGGTGAAGGGGTAAGTATAATGGCCGTCGTGAAGGCGAACGCCTACGGTCACGGTCTCGGACAGGTGAGCCGCGCTCTCTTGGATCGGGGCGCCGATTATCTGGGCGTGGCCACTGTTGACGAAGCGATAGCCATTCGCGAATCGGGGGTCACTCTGCCGGTTTTGGTTCTCGGGTCGGTATTGAGAGAGGAAGCCGAGGCCGCGGTATCGCGCGGCATCACGCTTACTCTGTGCGATCCATCAATGTTGCGGGTCTTGTCGGATCTGGCAAAGAAAAAGGCCCTGCGTCTGAAAGTCCACATCAAGGTGGATACGGGCATGGGGCGTATCGGCGTATGGCACGAAGAAGCCGCTGAGTTCATAAAAAACGTGTCTTTGCATGAAGAAATAGACACCGAAGGCGTTTACACGCATTTTTCTTCGGCCGCGCGCGACAAGATGGTAACGCGCCTTCAGATAGATTCTTTTGAAAAAGTTCTTAAAGAAACAGAAGAAAACGGTATCCGTATTCGGTATAAACATGCCGCCAACAGCGTGGCAGTTGTTGATTGGAAAGATTCGCACCTGAACCTGGTAAGGTCGGGCATTCTTCTTTACGGCGTTTATCCCAAGGAAGATTTTCGCGAACAATTTTCATTGAAGCCGGTAATGACGCTTAAAACGCGGATCGTGTATATCAAGGATACGCCGCCGGGCCGGTCTATAAGTTACGGAAGGACTTACATAACCCAGCGGCATACGAAGATCGCCACCATACCGATCGGTTATGCCGACGGTTACGGAAGAATACTTTCCAATAAAGCGGAAGCCCTTCTCAAGGGTCAGTATGTAAGGGTTGTGGGAATGGTGACCATGGATCAGGCCCTTCTGGACGTCGGACACGTCAAGGACGTTAACGTCGGCGATGAAGTCGTGCTGATAGGTCGGCAGGGCGATGCCGAGATCCCCATTGAAAAAATAGCCAAACTCGCCGGCACCATCCCCTACGAGATCCTCTCCTCCATAACCGACCGCGTCCCAAGGGTTTATAAGTCGCCTCTAGGCTATCCTCATCGCACAACCCCTTCCAACACAAACACGTATCTCCTAACGCAGTAGCAGCAAGTCCGTCAAAATTCGTAACACAAATTTTGACGAGATCTTACCAGTTTGAGAAACAAATTAGCGGATTATAGAAGCTATGACGGTGCGTAGAATTGGCTGGGGGCCTTGATTTAGGGGCTTAAATTTCCCGAGCGGGCAAGGTTCCCTCAGGCCAAAGGCCTGAGGGAGAGCGAGGGAAATTTCAGAGGTCAATTTCCTCGCTGGGGAAATTGACCGTCCCCGGGAGGAAGGCCCCGGGCAATTCTCCGTGCTGCCCGAGTTG
>JBDRNI010000051.1:0-2622 GCA_043811335.1 Candidatus Omnitrophota bacterium
ATCGGGAGGGTCCCTTCATCTCGTTCCGTATGAAAAGGCCTGTTTTGACCGCGAGAAAGACAGGGAACTGCATTCCGAGTTGTACGCGCTTACCAAGTTGCTCGCCACATAGGTTTAGGATACATGAAGATCATCACCAGGTACATGCTTAAGGAGCTTGGGGGACCGTTTTTGGCGGCGCTATCCATTTCTACGATCATTCTCGCCGCAGGCAATATCGTGCAGACCGTGGACATGGTTATGAACAAAGGGGTGGAGCCTTTTCAGGTGGTCAAAATATTTCTGTTATTCCTTCCGTATGTTCTTATTTTTACCATTCCTATTTCTGTTCTTTCAGCGGTGCTTCTGGGGTTCGGACGGCTTTCGGGCGATAATGAAGTTACCGCGCTGAGAACAAGCGGTGTGAGTTTATACGGAGTGATACTTCCCGTTTTGATCTGCGGTTTTATCATAAGTCTTATAAGCGTTCCGCTGAATGACAGAATACTTCCGCAATCCGAATTCATGGCCAGGAAACTGTTGAAAACGATTGGGCTCAAACATCCCACCGCCATGGTGGAGCCGGGAGTGTTTATCAAGGGGTTCAAGGATTATATTATCTTTGTGCATAACGTCAAGGGGGAAACACTTGAAGATGTGCGGATATATCAGCCTCAAGAAGGAAAACCTACCCGTACGATCGTGGCAAAAACAGGAAAAGTAATATCACTGCCGGATGCGAACAGCGTGAAATTGTGGCTCAGTGACGGCACGGCTGATGAAGTATCGGCAACGACCCCCGATGAATTTTACAAGCTCTCCTTCAAGGATTACTACATAACGCTTGATGTTGATGCTGCGTCTGATGCCGAAAATATTGAGAAAAAAGCCAGGGAGAAAAGCATCAAAGAACTCATTTATGACATCAAGCATTATAAGGAAAAGCGCATTGATGTGGTTCCGCTGCGCATTGAATTCCATAAAAAACTCGCGCTCGCGTTCTCCAATTTTATTTTCGTGCTTGTCGGAATACCCCTGGCCATTACAACGCATCGCAGAGAAAAATTCATAGGGTTCGCGTTGGCGATGCTATTGTTTCTTGCATACTGGGGTATCATGCTCAGCGGGATAGCTTTTTCAGTGCGCGGGATAATTCCCACATGGATGGGGGTGTGGTCCGCCGATATTCTGTTGTTTATTCTGGGTGTGGTCATGTTTCGGCGTATATCGAGGCTGTAATGAAGATAATTGAAAAATATGTATTCAAGAGTTTTATCGGGGCGTTTTTGTTCTGCATAGTTTTGCTCATGGTTCTCGGCGTTATAGGTGACATTCTGGGTTTTTTGGACGACATTTTCAAGAAGGGGATCCCTCTTTCCAGTATATTTTCTTTTTATCTCTATCTCGCGCCGTTCGCCTTTGTTAACATGATCCCTTTTGCGTCTCTTCTGGGGAGTGTTTACGTGTTTAATACCCTCAGCAAGAACCATGAGGTGACGGCCTTTATTACCAGTGGGCTGAGCCTCTGGAAACTCATGCGTCCGGTTCTTATCACGACTTTTGTGCTATGTCTTATCACGTTCATCGTGAACGATAAATTTGTTCCCGGAACCATGGAAAAAGCCAATCGTATCAAGCAACAGGAGCTCGCGCAGAAAGGCGAAAAGAAAGGTCAGGAGATAAAAGACCTGGCTATATACGGCGAAGGCGGCCAGATAATATACGCAAGGTCTTTTGACGAGGGGGCCAAGACTCTCCATAATGTGATCATTCACAAGAAGGGAAGTTTGAGCGCCATATCCGAAAAGATAAGCGCGCGTGTAGTAGCATGGCAGGAAAACGACACCTGGATGGGCGAAGATGTAATGATTTTTCGGGTTGATTCTGAAGGAAACTTTACGCAAGATCCACAAATATATAAGAAGAAAGAACTTGATATCGGGGAGATACCCAAGAATTTTGTGGATAGTCAATGGAATCCTCAGCTCATGAGTTATGGGCAGCTTAAAAAATATCTAAAGATCTTCGGTGTCGGCGCCTCTTCCAGCGTGAAACGTCTTCTCGTGGACCTTAATTATAAACTGTCTTTTCCTTTCACGGCCCTCGTTACCGTGCTGGTCGGTATTCCTTTAAGTATAGAAACCGGCCGCGCAAGCGCTCTTATCGGCATGGCCAGAGGTATCATGGTGGCCATGTTATATCTGCCGGTGATGGCCATCTGCCTGGCTCTCGGAAAAGGCGGTGTCCTGCCGCCGGTTCTCGCCGCATGGCTAAGCAACATTATATTTGCCTGCGTCGGGGCGTATTACGTTCATCGGAAAAGCTGATCCATGCGTCTTCTTCCCGTCCGAAACATCTCGCCGACAAAAATCCTAAATCCGAATATCTAAATACTAAACAAATGCTAATTCCTAATGTCCCAAATTCCAAACCAGAACATTTCACTCAAGAGCTGTATAAAGAAGTTTTGGAATTTGGGATTTAAATCATTGTTATTTGTTTAGTATTTCGGATTTAGTATTTAGAATTTTACCGCTTTCTTCGCCTATCGTCCCTCATCCATCGTCTGTCTATATTCCGGTGTTCTTGCCAGAGTGAAGCCCATTACCGATCTTGCGCCGGCGGAAAGAAGGGGACGGGCGC
>JBDRNI010000052.1:0-3990 GCA_043811335.1 Candidatus Omnitrophota bacterium
TATAACTTTTTAACAATTTTCAGCATTATCAGGTTTGTTCTAAACCCTCCAGATTATAACACCTATAGAATACCGATACAAACACAATCTCCGTTACGCGTCATTCCACATCATGCATTCATCAAGCGCGAGCCCCGCGAAAATCCTCAGATCTTTCCCCATTCGGTTTCAAGAAAATCCCAGAATTCTTTTTCTTTCACGATTTCCCTCCTTTTGTTGTTTAAAATAACTTCAAGCTTCAGTTATATAGACAACAAAAAAGGAGATTTTCTTTCAAATTCGATGTAAGGAAGCGCGCCCCGCGCTTCTGCCATTCATCGGTCAGTTCCTCTTTGAGACACGCGCGGGGAGCGCTTCCCGGGAAACCGTCCTTCGATGAGTTCCTGTAAAGACTCGAATTTCCCTTCGCATTTTTTCCTGATCCTGCTCCAGGATTCGTTATCCAGCGGGTCGATCTTTATCTGGACCTCATAAGGGTGAGCGCGCGTCCCCTGCACAAGAGACGTTACTTTCCCGGGATTTATCCTGAAATCCAGGACAAAACCGTTTCTTAAATAGGAACGCCCCCTGCCTATCCTGTTGGAGTAGAAAAGGGGTCTTGAAATTAAACTTTAGGATGGTAAAACCCGTTAAGTTTAATTTCAAGACTTGACCCCTTTTAGACTCGGCGCGGGCGGCGAGGTGCTGGAACTCCCGGCAGGCGCGGTGCCGTTCCTCGGCGTGATCTTAAGTTTTGGTTTAAGCCGGTTAAAACGTTCTCATAAATAAAACGGGAAAACGAAAGGAGTATGCCCCGTTTCAAAGGAGCCCGGGTAAGTGCCCGGGTTTCTTTTTAGTTCATACGGAACGAAATATGTTATTACCTTTGTCTTGGATAATTTGCGTAAAAACGAGGTCTGACGTCCTTTACCGTTTATGAAAAAGATATTTTTAATTTTTTCCCAAAAGCCTTTGCGATCCTCATCAGCGTACCGATATTATACCGATCATATTTCCCGCTTTCATATCGCGCAATAGCAGTCCTGCTAGTATGGACTTCATCAGCTAATTCTTGCTGCGTCATATTAGCCTTATGCCTTAATTCCGCTATCTCTTCCCCGATAGCTGATTGCGCAGCAACCTCATCATATACCGCTTTAAATTTGGGGTCTTGCAT
The DNA here is from genome assembly GCA_043811335.1 of Candidatus Omnitrophota bacterium. Lineage (GTDB taxonomy): Bacteria > Omnitrophota > Gorgyraeia > Tantalellales > Tantalellaceae > CAZGOZ01. The sequence goes on from JBDRNI010000052.1 coordinate 1,157, forward strand.
TTTTTTGTCAAAAATAGTCTTTTTCATGATTTGCCCCTTTTTTTTATAGATCTAACTCACATATTTATTGCGGATTTCAACCGCTTTTCTTAATGCCTTCTTATCAAGTTTCTGTTTTTCTTTTCTATATGCCGATGTAATTACTATTTTTTTACCAACAAAAAAGAAACAAAAGAAACGTTCATTTTTCGGCTTAAAAGCGTATATTTTATTTTCCTTATCCTCAAGCCTGAATTTAGTTGTATCGTAAATCTTCCCTACGTCACCCATTCTTTTCGCTAAATACAATAAACTAGCTTGTGTTACATTATCGCAATTTTCAAAATAGTCATAAACTTCTGAAGCATTCGCGCCTTCTGCATGAAAGTAAATAGAATAACGATTACCCTCATACAACAAGAACTTATCATATAAATTCATGACATCTCCCATTTATAGTGTATCATATTTGATACTTTTTTTCAAGCCTAAACTTGCTATAATTCTCTTAACAATATATTGTTCATATTAGCGACACTTATTAGTGTATCATATTTGATACATGCCTAGATATTGCCGCTTATGAAGTAATAGGCCATGATAAGGAGAATTGTTATTATCAGCATTATACCCATTATCCGGGTATGCCTTAACTCTTTCTCCATGGAAACGGGTTCGATGCGCCAGTTTATCATCTCATAGAACTTTTCCTGGCATTCTATGACCTGTAGAGGCTTGCACAACAGGAACATACCGAACATCACGCCGACAACAGGAAAGAAAATTAATAAAACATAATACAATAGCCTCATTTTCGCCTCCTTGCCTTCCTATTCTCCCGTATAATACGGTTTTAACCTGATCAGTATTGTAGCTGAGACACAAAACGAAAACATTTTATTATGATGGAATCGTTCGCTCTTGCTCCGTACAGGGAGGATCCACACCGGGCGGAGGGGCCCTGGTAGGAGCAAGAGCGAACGGTTCCAGTCGGTTATCAAACTCAGGATAACAATACCAGTCATCTTAAAATGGTATAATACAATAACCCCCCGGCCTTGAGAATGTTCTTTTGACGGTCGCTGAGCGCGTACCGGAAAACTATATTTATGTCTTTGGTACGGTTCTTGACGGTTATATTCTCGCCCCGGTCGAGGTTCGCGATAATGCCGGACATCTCCAGCTTGTCGCCCCGCTCTATCGTTTCATGGCCGGCCGGGTCCACAAAAACAAGCGGCAGAATGCCGAAATTGACGAGGTTCGCGGCGTGTATACGTTCCATCGACTTCGCGAGCACGACTTTCACCCCGAGGTACATCGGACAGATGGCTGCGTGTTCACGGCTTGAACCCTGGCCGTAGCTTTCGCCGGCGATTATGAAGACCGCTTTATTCTCATCCCTGAGCTTCGCGGCTCTTGCGGCAAACTCCGGATCCACGCCTTCAAAGACATATTCCGAGTATTTCTTTATGTTCGAACGGTATTTAAGCCTCTCTCCGGCGGGCATTATATGGTCGGTGGTTATCTTATCTCCGAGTTTTATGGCGGCTACACCTTTAATGTCGTCAGCCAGAGGCGTATTTTTCGGCGGGTCGCCTATGTTCGGACCCCTGAATATTTCAACCTTTACGGGGCCGTCCGCGGGAGCCAGTATCATGCTATCGTCAATATCAAATTTCCCGGGAATAACTGTTTCGGGATAGTTCTTTTCATCCATGCTGAGCGGGTCGACAAATTTACCCGCAATGGCCGCTAAAACGGCGGTTTCCGGTGATACGAGATATACGCCGGCGGAAACCGTACCGCTTCTGCCTTCAAAATTCCTGTTGCTGGTCCTTACCGATACCGCGCCGGTCTGAGGCGCCTGGCCGTTGCCTATACAGAAGCCGCACGCCGATTCCATTATCCTCGCCCCGGCGTCGATCATGGAGGCCAGGATCCCGTTTTTGGATATCATTGAAAATACCTGTTTTGACCCCGGCGCGACCGCGAGAGATGTATCGGGGTGTACCTTTTTGCCTTTTAAAAGCTCCCCAACGATCATCAGATCTCTTAGCGAAGAGTTGGTACAGCTACCTATCTCCACCTGGTCGACTTTTTTACCCGCGATATCCGCCACGGGTACCACGTTCCCCGGAGAATGCGGCAATGCCGCCATCGGGACAACTTCCGAAAGGTCGATCTCAATTATTCCAGAATACTCAGCGTCTTTATCCGCTTCCAGTCCGGCCCACACGGCTTCCCTGCCCTGGGCCTTCAGGAATTGCCTGGTGATGTCATCCGACGGAAAAACACTCGTGGTCACGCCGGTCTCCGCACCCATATTCGTTATCGTGGCGCGTTCCGGCACCGAAAGCGTCCGCACCCCTTCCCCGCCGTACTCGAGTACCTTATTCACGTTCCCTTTTGTGGAAAGGATGCTTAAAACGTGCAGTATAACGTCCTTTGCGGATACCCACCTGCGTAGTTTTCCCTTAAGTTCTATTCTGATGACCTCGGGCGCGATCATGTTGAACGCGCCGCCGCCCATAGCGACCGCGACGTCAAGCCCGCCGGCGCCTATCGCGATCATGCCTATACCCCCGCCCGTAGGCGTGTGGCTGTCACTACCCAGCAAAGTCTTCCCCGGAACCCCGAACCGTTCAAGATGCACCTGGTGGCAGATCCCGTTACCGGGCCTCGAAAAATATATCCCGTATTTCGCGGCTACCGTCTGCAGGTACCTGTGGTCGTCCGCGTTCTCAAACCCCTGCTGAAGGGTATTATGATCGACATAACTGACCGAGAGCTCGGTCTTCACCCTCGGTATCCCCATCGACTCAAACTCGAGATACGCCATGGTCCCGGTAGCGTCC
>JBDRNI010000053.1:0-8622 GCA_043811335.1 Candidatus Omnitrophota bacterium
GCGGAAGAAGACGCGCGCCGCCGCGCGGAAGAAGACGTGCGCCGCCGCACAGAAGAAGACGCGCGCCGCCGCGCAGAAGAAGACGTGAGCCGCCGCACAGAAGAAGAAGAAGAGAGTTTACGCTTCCGCGAAGAGGAAGAAGAGAGTTTACGCCGCCGCGAAGAAGAAGACGCGCGCCGTCGCGAAGAAGAAGAGAGTTTACGCCGCCGCGAAGAAAAAGATGCGCGCCGCCGCGAAGAAGAAGAGAGTTTACGCCGCCGCGCAGAAGAAGACGCGCGCCTTCGCGCAGAAGAGAACGCGCGCCGCCGCGAAAAAGAAGAAATACGCCGTCGCGAAGAAGAAAGATTGCAGAAACACAAAGAAATAATCATGCAGAAACACTCGGCGAGGGAAGCGAAAATACAGGAAAAAGAGCGGGTGAAGCAAGCCGTTGAAGCGAGAAAAAAAGCGATCGAGGAAGAGAGAGTTAAGGCCCGGGAAGAGGTTCTGGCTCGGAAGAAAGCCAAAGAGGATGCGCGGTCGCAAAAACGCATGGCAAGAAGAGAAAAAGATCCTTCAAGGATGGGGATGTTGCTTTTTGGCGCGAAAAAGCGCTCTACACCCGCCGAGCCCGGCCCCGTCCAGCTCCAAAACGCCGGAAAAATGTCCCGCCCGCGAAGAAGCGCGAAAAAGAAGTTCATATGGATATTGCTGGGCATTCTGATCGCGGCGCTTCTTCTGGCCCGCACAGCGGATAATATAAAACAAGTGTTTTTCAAGGACCGGCAGGAGAAAGAAAAGGCGCCGACGGAGATATCGGAAACGATGCCGGTAAAAGTATACAGGGTTAAATTCATGGATTTTAAAGACACCCTTCCGGTCATGGGCAGGATAGAAGGTTTTAAAGAAATAGACCTGCGATTTGACGGCAAGGGCATGTTGGAAAGTTTTAATTTTGAGGAGGGAGAACGTATTCTGGAAGGGGACATCATCGCCAGTATTGACCAGAAAGACGCCCTTCTTAAACTGAAATACGCGGCTCTTGAAATGGAAAAAAACAAAAGGCTGTATGAACTTGGCGGTGTGGATAAACTGATGCTGGACCAGAAAAAGCTTGAATATGAATCATCCAAGCGGGAACTCGAAAAAACAAACATATACGCGCCGAGCGATGGTTATCTGGGAAGCAAGGAAAGAGATACGGGTTCTTTCGTGACTTCGCAGGACAAGATCGGTGTCTTCGTTGATTTCAGGGAAGTGTATGCGGCGTTTGACGTTATAGAAGAGGACTCACCCAAGGTGAAACTCGGACAGAACGCGGAAGTGTTCCTGGACGCATACCCCAATGTCACGTACACGGGTACCGTGGACATGGCTTCTCCGATGATATCCGGACGGACACGGACACAGAAAGTTAAGATACGGCTGGAGAACGAAAAAGACAAGATGAGGCCCGGCATGTTTGCCAGGGCGATCATCAATACATACGAGAAAAAAGACGTTTTGATCATCCCGGCTTCGGCGTTCAAGAAACAGGAAAATAAGTATTTTGTTTACGTGGTGCATCCTGACGCCGAAGAAGAACCCGAGATTGAAGATGAGGATCTGATGCCTCAAGAACAGGAAGAGGAACTTCCCGGCGGTGAGATCGGCGTAGTTGAAGTAAGGGAAATAGGCATAGAATATCTCACGCACGATATGGCCGAAGTCGGCAAAGGTCTCGAGGAAGGCGAACTGGTGATCCGAGAACTTCACCGCGAATACAAGGACGGTGATAAAGTTGAAATAACGGAGATCCAGGAGACGATATTCTAAGAACCGTATAAATATGCGGAACAAATCGCAGAGAGTAGCAAAATACTAAACACTAAATCCGAAATACTAAACAAACAACAATGATTCAAACTCCAAAATCCAAACTATTTTCATACAGCTCTTACTTGAAATATTCTGGTTCGGGATTTAAAATATTGGAAAATTAGGATTTGTTTAGGATTTAGAGATTAGGATTTGAAATAAAATAATGGGACTACCTGAATTTTCCACAAGAAAACCGGTTACCACGGTAATGATATTTGCCGGGGTCATGCTTTTCGGCATTATCTCGCTGATCAAGCTTCCGCAGGAACTTTTCCCGCCGATAACATATCCTCAATTGACCGTTTTCACGGGATACGCCAACGCGGCTCCGGAGGAAATAGAGACCCTTCTGACCAAACCCGTTGAAGAAGCGGTCGGCACCGTGAGCGGCCTGAAATCGGTGCGGTCTATCTCACGTGAAGGGGCGTCTCTGGTCATGGCCGAGTTCGGGTGGGATCAGAACATGGATTTTGCCTCGCTCAGAACCCGCGAAAAGGTGGACCTGGTAAAAAGCCGCCTTCCCCGGGATTCAACCGAACCCATTGTTGTTCCATTCAACCCGTTTGAACTGCCGATCATGACGATCAGCATTACCGGAGAACGCAGTCCTGTTCAGCTGAGAAGCATCGCCACAGACATCGTAAAAGAAGAGCTGGAGAAGATTGACGGAGTGGCTTCGGCCCTGGTGGAGGGTGGGCTTGAACGGGAAATACTTGTTGAAGTTGATCAAAGCAGTTTGAAGACATACGGTGTATCCATTCTTGATGTGACGAATGCCATAAAGAACGCGAATCTGAATTACCCCGCCGGTACGATAAAAGAAAGTTTTTATGAATATCTAATACGAACGCTGGGTGAATTTGAAGAGGTCCGTGAGATAGAAGATGTCGTGGTGAAGAACAGGGCAGATGAAGAAAGGCCTGTTTCTTTTGAAGAAAAACTGAAACAGCGTGAGATCAGCCGCGAAGCGGGGCTTGTTCTGGTAAAGAACATTGCCGATGTTCGGGATATTTTTAAACAGCGAAGCAGTTTTTCGCGGTATAACGGAAAAGAGAATGTCTCCGTATCGGTCCAGAAACAGGCGCAGGCCAACACGGTGCAGGTGAACAACAGGATCCGTAAGGCGTTTAAACGGATAAGAGAACTTCTTCCGCGCGATATACAGTTTGAAGTCATATACGATCAATCCGTCTTTATAAGCGACGCTATTAACGGCGTGCGTGACGCCGCCCTGCAGGGAGGTATACTTGCGTTTCTCGTGCTGCTTGTATTTTTGCGCAGTTTCAGGGCTTCGGCGATAGTAACGCTCAGTATACCGATCTCTATTCTGATAGTTTTCACTTTCATGCATTTCGGCAAACTCACGATAAACATGATGTCCCTCGGCGGCCTTGCGCTCGGTGTGGGCATGCTTGTGGATAACGCCATTGTCGTTATTGAGAATATATTCCGTCACAGAGAACTCGGGAAATCGTCTAAACAAGCCGCGGTTGACGGAACCGAAGAAGTATCAACAGCCATCGTGGCATCCACGCTTACCACGATAGCTGTTTTTTTACCGATGATCTTTGTCGTGGGAGTGGCGGGCCAGCTGTTCAAACAGCTGGCGTTCACTGTAACGTTCTCCTTGATAGGTTCTCTCTGGGTTGCGCTGACCCTGATTCCTCTTTTGAGCTGTAAATTAGGCACGGGCGGCGCATCAGGGGGAGGCATCTCTTCTTTTGCAGGGGGAAAAACGTGGAAAAAGATCCTCGCTCGGCATGAAGTCATTCTTCGTAAGTTCATTACTCATAAGGGAATAGGCCTCACAGCCGTTCTGATATTGTTTGTTTCCAGCCTGTTCATTTTTAATTTTCTTGAAAAAGAATTAATGCCGAAGACCGATCAGGGGCAGTTCATAATAAAAGTGAACATGCCGGTAGGATCGAAACTGACAGAAACCAACAAGGCCGTCACAAGAATGGAGGATGAAATACTCAAGAACCCCCATGTTGAGTCCGTTGGTTCTATCGTAGGGTCAACGACCGGCGGCTCCATAAAAGACATTGTCAAACGGCTCGGGGCGCACCAGGGGCAATTGACAGTTGCTCTTAAAGAGAAGAGGAAGGTAAAAACCGCCGATGTTGTTCGCGAACTCCGGGAAGCGTTCAAGAAGGATAAAGATCTCAGTCTTGCCGGCATAGAGTTTTCCCAGCAGCAGGGAGTCATTTCTGAATCGTTTGAATCAGCGGCAAAACCCGTGACCATTGAGATCAAGGGAGAACAGCTGAAGACGATGGAGGATATTGCCGGACAGATAGAAAAAGAACTCGGTAAAATAGACGGTATTTTTGATATAAAAGACGATATCCCGGAACCCTCACCGGAAATACGCATAAATGTTGATAAGGATAAATCCTCACTGTATGGTATTTCGGTTGTTGATCTTGCCAGGATCGCTCAAACGCTCCTGAGGGGAGCCGTTGCGTCTCAGTTCAAGGAAAAAGGCCATGAAACAGACATACGCGTGCAGTTAAGGGATAAGGACCGGGACACCTACGCCAAGCTGTATCACATCCGCATTCACATGCCCGATGGAGAAATGATCCCGCTGGGTTCGGTTGCCCGTTTTGAAAAAGGAAAAGGTCCGAGTGAAATTAAACGGCTCAGCCAGGAGAGAACGATAATGGTATTCGCCGATATCACCGGCAGGAAGAAAACGGATGTCACCGCGGAAGTGGAAGAAATGCTCCGAGGCATGAAGTTTGAGAGCGGATATGCGGTTAAGATGACGGGAGAATCCGAGGAGATGAAAAGATCTTTCAACAGCCTGCAGTTCGCGCTGATCCTGTCTATCGTGATGGTTTACATGATCATGGCCGCTCAGTTTGAGTCATTGACGCAGCCGCTTATAATTCTTTTTACGGTCCCGCTTTCATTGATAGGTGTTCTATTGGCGCTTTTTGCGACCAATACTTCCGTCAGCGTTGTCGCTTTTCTCGGGGTCATAATGCTCGGAGGTATCGTGGTCAATAACGGTATCGTTCTAATTGACTATACGAACGTGCTCATGAAAAAAGGCAAAAATGCAATGGATGCTGTCGTGGAGGCAAGCCTGGCGCGGCTCAGGCCGATAATCATGACAGCGCTTACCACGGTGCTGGGCCTTTTGCCGATGGCGCTGGCTTTCGGAAGAGGGTCTGAGCTGCGCGCGCCCATGGCGATAAGCGTCATGGGAGGATTGATAGTGTCAACTTTTCTTACCCTTGTCGTGATCCCGTCAATATTTATTATAGAACAGGATATCAGGAAAAAACTTGCGCGTGTGAGATGAGCCTATCCCAGTTTTCAATAAAACGTCCGATAACCACGATCATGGTCTTTGCGGCGCTGTCTCTTTTCGGGATAATAGCGCTCACGCGGCTTCCGGTGGAACTTTATCCGGATATATCTTTCGGTCAGATCAGCATCATCGTATACGTTCGCGGCGGTATCCCCCCCACTGAGATCGAATCCATGATCTCAAAACCCGTTGAAGAAGCCGTGAGTACCGTTTCGCATTTGGAAAACATGCTTTCGATCTCCAAGGAAGGGGAATCAACCGTTGTTCTCAGTTTTGAACGCGGGATTGACATGCGGCTTGCCGCCATGGAGGTGAGGGAAAAATTTTCCAAGGTCAAAGAAAAACTTCCCAAGGAAAGTGAAAAACCGATAATTGCCCAGTTTTCCCAGACCGATGTGCCGATCGTGATCGTGGCCGTGACCAGCCGCAAGAGAACAACCGAAGAATTGCGTAAAATAGTTGATGAGGAAGTAAAGGAACGGCTCAAGCGCATAAACGGGATCGCAAACGTGGAAGTGGGAGGCGGCCGTGAACGTAAAATACTCGTTGAGGCCGACAGAAACGCGCTTTTCCGTTACGCGGTTTCTGTTAACCGGCTCATTTCCGCGCTTGGGGCGAATAATCTTAATCTTCTGACGGGCGAGCTGGAACGCTCCAGCGATAAGATACTGATAAGGGCGATCGGACAATTTGACTCTGTTGACGAGATCAAGGCCACGGCGGTGTTGACGAGGCCGGACGGATCCATCGTGAGAGTAAGGGACGTTGCGGATGTTAAGGATTCTTACATGGAATCAAAAACCTACGCCAGGATGAACGTGAATCCGATAGTTTCGGTATACGTGCAGAAGGAATCTAAGGCTAACACGATCCTGGTTGCGCAGAAGATCCTGAACGAAATAGCGTATATCAGAACATTGCTTCCTGACGACATCAAGTTCATAGTGACAAAAAATCAGGCAGAATTTATAGGCACTTCAATAGCCAATCTCAAGAACGCCTTGCTACGCGGCGCAATGATGATACTTTTTATCCTGATGCTGTTCATGGGGCGGCTCGGGAAATACGCGCTTTTTATAGTGGGAGGAGGCTTGGCGGCAGCTATTTTTGCGCCGCCCGTGCTTCTTTATATTCTTCTTTCAGGAGTGATCCTCTACATAGTATTTGAAAAAAAACACAGGCCCGTTCTGATAGTTGCATTATCAATACCGGTTTCCCTGATCATAACCCTCGGATTCATGGATCTTTCAAACATCATTATCCCGGGAGGGATGAACCTGACTATCAATTTCGTAACACTTTTCGGCCTTGCGCTCGGGGTCGGCATGCTCGTGGACAATTCAATTGTCGTGTTTGAGAATATCGTCACGAAGAACGAACAAGGGCTGGACCGGATAAGCGCCGCGATTGAGGGAAGCACCGAGATGAACGTTGTGATCTTTGCTTCAACCCTGACAACCATTATCGTTTTTCTTCCGATGATCTTTGTCAGCAAGGCGATGAGCATGCTTTACGGGGGTGTTGCCTGGACGGTCACTTTTTCTCTGTGCGTGTCTCTTTTTGTCGCGTTGATGCTGGTGCCGCTGATGAGTTCCCGTATCAGGATCGCGGAAAAAGGCGGCAAGTCCGAGCGCGTCAAGGAAGAGCTTCTTCAGCCGTTTTACAAAGTGCAGGAGAGGGCCCTGCTTTTTGTCTTCAGGAGAAGATTTTTGATCATGGCCATAGCCATTGCGCTGTTCGCGGGAGCTGTATTTGTTTACGGGAAAATGGGTAAGGAATATCTCGGAACGACCGAACAGAATAGGTTCACGATATTCATTGAGTTGCCGACGGGGGCTAAACTGGATTCAAGCGACGAGATCGTCGGAGAGATAGAAGAGATGCTGCAGGAAATACCGGAAGTGGAAGATTTCACGGCGCGGGTTGAAGCGTGGTCAAGCAAAATCTATGTCAAGTTGGTGGGATTGAAGGAACGAAAACGGTCCGTGGGTGCGGTGATCGAGGGCTTGAGATCCAAGGTTGCCCGGCTGCGTCCGGCGTTTATCTATTTTGAGGAGGAGCAGGAGGTCGGAACGAAGGAGATAATACTCAACATCTTCGGGTATGATTACGATATCCTGCGGGAGATAGCGATCGCCCTGACCACGAGAATGAGTCATATTGTGTATTTCACCGACACCAAGATCCGGATGCGCGAAGGACGCCCCGAGCTGGACCTCAGAGTGGATAAGAAAAAAAGCGCGTCTTTAGGGCTGACCACGCGGGAAATAGCCGATATAGTTCATGCAAAAGTCCGGGGAGTCAGGGCTACGATGTTCCACACGAGTGCCTCCGAGGTTGAAACGGTGGCGCGCATGCAGGAAAAAGACCGGCGGACAGTGAAAGATATACACGGCCTTACTCTTTCCCGGAGCGGAGAGGACAGGATCTTGCTGGATCAGGTCGCGGATTTTGAATATGCGCTCGGCCCCAGCGAGATCTGGCGGAAAAACAAAGCGAGAATGATCCAGGTCAGCGCCAGTATAGGCGAACTGCCGCTCGGAAAAGCCGCGGAATTATTAAAAAAAGAACTCGGGGATTTCAAAATGCCGGAGGACTATTTTTATGAGATCGGCGGCGATTACCCGACACTGCGTGAAACCCAGCGTGAGTTCCTTTTGACCATTGTCGTTATAATTCTTCTGATATACTTCGTGCTGGCTTCTATATTTGAGTCGTATCGTCAACCGGTTATCATCATGGTAACGGTCATGCTTGCCACGATAGGCGCCATAGGCACTCTGTACATGACGAAAACCGCCATAGGTATGGGCGTTCTTATCGGTATCATGATGCTCGCGGGGATCGTAGTGAATAACGGCATAATCCTTGTTGATCACGCGAACACGCTGAAAAAATATCGGAGCAACTTTTTTCGTTTACTGATCCAGGCGGCCAAGGACCGGTTGAGACCCGTCTTGATGACGACAGCAACAACGGTTTTCGGTCTGCTCCCCATGGCGCTTGACAGAAGTGAGGGCTCCAATTTATGGAACCCGCTCGCGATAACCGTCATAGGCGGACTTCTCTTTGCCACCCCTCTCACGCTTGTCCTGGTCCCCGCAATATATTCCGTTTTTGAACAATTCGGCCGCCCCCATACCCGTCTGTTTCGTCTGCCCCGTTTTTTTCATTTAAAGCCGAGAAGGAAATAGCGGTAGGTTATCTTTAAAGGCCCTACTTTTTCTGACACGCTATTCCCATAACACACACCACACGTTAAGTATCAAAATATTTAGTTTATGCAGTTGACCGCGCCCCCCACCACATACTATAATAATAATCTCACTTCCTACATGGGGGGACATGTCCCCCCTCGAGAGCGGGGGACATGCATTTGGGGACACCCTGAGCACGGGATTTGGGGACTTTTTGACGGTTTTTGAGCGCAGGATATTTCAAGGCCCGCCACAGTTAAAACG
>JBDRNI010000054.1:0-16183 GCA_043811335.1 Candidatus Omnitrophota bacterium
AGTGTCCTTTCCGGTGTTTGACAGCATGGAAACAAAGGCGAAGATAGACGCGGCCAGATCAAGATATGACGAAGCCGGCCTGGAAGAAGAAAACGTGCGTGAATGGACAGCCGTCAACATCCGGAGGGCCTGCCTTGATCTGATACAGACGGCGGCGCTTATCAGTTCGCAAGAAGACAATATCGCCGAAGCGAAAGAGGCATTAAGGCTTTCCGAGATAGGTTATGATAACGGGGTGGCGACCAATCTTGAGGTTCTGGACGCCCAGGTAGCCCTGAGCCGCGCGGAAAGAAACCTTTTTGAAGGAGTTTACGATTATCTCATGGCGGAGGCGTTTCTGGCGAGAACCATGGGCAGGGCATATTTAGTGGAGGAAATATACAGTGGGCAATAAATCCGGAGAGAAGGAACTCGGCGCTTTCGTAAAAATAAAGAAAGCGACCATAAGAACAGGCATTGTCGTTGTCGCGGCGGCATGTTTGTTGCTTCTCTTCGCGCGGTTTCGCGAGGAGAGGATCGTTGAAGAAAAAATAGTCAAGGTTTCCGGAAATATAGAAGGAATAGAGGTGCGAATATCTTTCAGGGTTCCGGGTCAGATAATTGAACTTTTATCGGATGAAGGTATTTTTCTCAAGGTCGGTGACATGGTTGCGAGATTGAATACGGATGAATTGATGAAGATAAAAATGGAAGCTGAAGCTGCCCTGAACGCAGCGGAGTATAAATATAAACTTGCCCGGGATAATCACGTGCGCGCGGAGAATCTTTTCATTGCCGGAGCCATCTCGGATGTGGACAGAGAAACGGCAGAAACCGAAGCGAAGTCCACGAAAGCGGACATGGAAACACTTCGGGCTTCCCTGGAACTGGCGAAGACAAGATTGGGGTTTGCGTATCTGGCTTCTCCGCTTAACGGTTTCGTTCTCGTGAAAAGCGCTGAAACCGGGGAAGTGATCCAGCCCGGAGCGCCTATTTTTACGGCTCTTGATCTGGATAATATCTGGGTGACGGGGTATATCAACGAGCGGGATCTGGGAAAGGTGAAGTTGGATCAGGCGGCTCACGTGCAGACGGATACCTATCCCGGAAAAAAATACAAGGGCTGGGTTTCGTTCATATCGCAGGAAGCTGAGTTCACTCCCAAATATATCCAGACCGACATAGAAAGAGTAAAACTTGTTTACAGGATCAAGGTCAGGGTCAACAACTCAAGTTTAGATCTCAAACCGGGCATGCCGGCTGATGCTTACATCGCAGTCAAGTAGAGATGAGCACAATAAAAACTGTCGGTTTGACAAGAAAATTCGGCGATCTTACCGCCGTGAACGATCTTAACCTTGAGGTTAACGAAGGAGAGATCTTCGGCCTGGTCGGGCCCGATGGCGCGGGGAAGACGACCACGATGCGGCTGTTGACCGGGATACTGGACCCCACGGCGGGGGAGGCCTGGGTATACGGCAAGCACACCGTGAAGGAGGCCGAACCCCTGAAAGATCATATCGCGTACATGTCCCAGCGTTTCGGCCTTTATGAGGATCTTACGGTTCTTGAAAATATAAATTTTTACGCAGATATTTACTGCGTACCCAAAAACCAAAGAAGCGCGAAGATAGAAAAACTTCTTGGATTCAGCGGCCTCATACCTTTTAAAAAACGGATGGCCGGCAAGCTCTCGGGAGGGATGAAACAGAAACTCGGTCTTGCCTGCGCCCTGATACATACCCCGAAGGTTCTTTTTCTTGATGAGCCGACCAATGGTGTGGATCCGGTATCAAGAAGAGATTTCTGGCAGATACTTTATCAGCTATTGAAAGAAAAAGTGACGATACTTTTTTCCACCTCTTATCTGGACGAGGCAGAACGCTGCAAAAGAGTGGGGCTTATCAATAATGGACAATTGATGAAATGCGATACTCCCGATAATATCAGGAAAGAACGAAAGGCAAAGACCCTGGAAGAGGCCTTTATCTCTATAATAAATGAATGTGAGCACGGAAAATAATATATCGGTCAGTGTCCGTCGACTGGAAAAAAAGTTCGGCGCTTTCACGGCAGTCAATCGTATTGACTTTGATGTCCGGCGCGGAGAAATATTCGGTTTTTTGGGGCCCAACGGGGCGGGAAAGTCCACTACGATAAGGATGCTCTGCGGGATACTTTCTCCCACTTCGGGGTCCGGCAGCGTCGGAGGGTATGACATATTGAAAGAACAGGAAAAAATCAAACAGAACATCGGGTACATGTCGCAGAAATTCTCTCTCTATGACGACCTGACGGTTGAGGAGAATATCAATTTCTACAGCGGCATTTACAATGTTCCCGACAAGAAAAAACGCAAGGAAGAGATAGTAAAAAAAGCGCAGCTCGAAAACCGCATGGGGAAACTTACGAAGACCCTCTCCGGCGGGACGAAGCAGACACTCGCATTGGTATGTTCGGTGATCCACCGCCCGAAAATAATATTTTTAGACGAACCCACTTCGGGCGTTGATCCGATCACGCGAAACACTTTCTGGGGGATCATAAAAGGACTCGCGGAAAAGGGAGTGACGGTATTTGTAACAACGCATTACATGGACGAGGCGGAAAACTGTGACCGCATGGCGCTTATTTATAAGGGGAATATTATCGCTATGGGAACTCCGGTGGAGATGAAAACAAAGTTCATGAAGAACGAAATATTGGAGATCTACGCGCCGGACCCGGAACCATGGTCGGAAAAAATAGCATCGCTGGATGGAGTTAAGGAGACATCCCTGTTCGGGTCGGGTATCCACGCGGTTGTCACGGACTCCGCGCGCGCCAGAACGGGCATAGAGAGAGCATTTGATGAGGCGGGGGTAAAAGAGTATAACGTGAATAAGATCCCGCCCTCACTGGAAGATGTTTTTGTTTCACTGATCGAAAATTACAAGGAGCCGGACTCGGAACATGAATCTCAGAAGAGCTAACGCGCTTTTTAAAAAAGAGCTGATCCAGGTAATGCGTGATCCCAGAAGCCTGGGATTGGCTATTGCGATACCGGTGCTTTTGCTTATACTTTTCGGGTTCGCGCTCACGCTTGATGTGGATAATGTTCCCATGGCCGTTTGGGATCAGGACAAATCAAAGAACGCGCGTGATTTCATTCGTGATTTTGATTACTCAAAGTATTTCATGATCACCGGGTATTATGATAACTATGGGGATATAGAGGAGCTGATCAATGATAATAAGATCCTCGTAGCCATGGTCATACCAAAAGATTTTTCAAAACTTATTCAGTCAAGCAATCCGGCTCCCGTGCAATTCTTGATAGACGGGAGTGATTCCAACACGGCCACGATCACAAGGGGGTATATCTACAGCATCATATCCGGATATAACGAACGGTCTCTCAGGCGCGTGCTCCCGCAGGAAGGAGGAATAAACCCGGTTCCGATTGAATACCGGCCGCGGACATGGTTTAATCCGAACAGGGAGAGCACGAACTTCATTGTTCCGGGGCTCATTGCGGTCATTATAATGATAATTTCCGCGCTTCTCACGTCTCTGACGGTTGCGAGAGAGTGGGAAAGAGGAACAATGGAGCAGCTGATCGCTACTCCCGTAAGGCCCAGCGAACTTATTCTCGGAAAACTCATGCCGTATTTTGTTATAGGTTTTATTGACCTTATCATAGCCGTTGTCATGGCTCAGTTCGTGTTTTTCGTGCCTTTCAGGGGAAATCTTGCGCTTCTTTTCGTTTTGAGCGGTCTTTTTCTTGTCGGAGCGCTGACGCTGGGAATGTTAATATCAATTATTACAAAGAGCCAGCTTTTGGCAAGTCAGACGGCGATCATGGGGACATTTCTACCCACTTTCATGCTGTCAGGGTTCATGTATGCTATTTTCAACATGCCGAAAGCCGTACGGGCGGTAACCTATTTTGTCCCGGCGAGATATTTCATAATTATTTTAAGAGGGATCTATCTTAAAGGTGTGGGGATAAGAGTGCTATTCCCACAGATAGCGTTCCTTTTGCTGTTCACCGTGATAGTGGTGTTCCTGGCGAACAAAAAATTCAGGAAAAAAGTAGCGTGATAACCCAATGTTTGAACGGATAAGATCTATTATCGTGAAAGAATTCCTGCAGGTTCTGCGCGATCCGCGCATGCGGACGGTTATCCTTATTTCTCCGCTTTTGCAGATCCTTCTTTTCGGTTACGCGGCGACTACCGATATCAATAACATACCGACTGCCGTCTATGATCTGGATAACACGAGAGAAAGCCGTGATCTTATCAGGGCGTTCACTTATTCAAAATATTTCGTGGAGAAATATTACATATCTACCGACGAAGAACAGAATGACCTGATGAACAGATCTCTTGTCAGCGCGGTTATTCGGGTTAACCGCGGTTTTGCGAGAAAGCTTAGAGGGAATAAGAGCGCTCCCGTTCAGGTTGTCGTTGACGGAACGGATTCAAATACCGCAAATATTGTTCTGGGGTATGCCGGCAGAATAGTTGCTGACTATTCTGACCGGGCGCTGAAAGAGCGGTCCGCGATCTTTCTGGAGCAGATCACACCTACGTATCCAAGAATTGAGCCGCGCGACCGCGCGTGGTTCAACGAAAATCTCATGTCAAAGAATTATTATATTCCGGGTGTCATGGCGATGATAGTAACAATAGTATCGCTTCTCTTGACCTCAATGGCCATCGTGAGGGAGAAAGAAATAGGCACGATGGAACAGCTCCTGGTAAGTCCGATCAGGCCGATAGAGCTTATCGCGGGAAAGGCGCTGCCGTTCGCTGTTATCGCGCTGGTGAACATCACGACGCTGATCATGATTGCTGTTTTCTGGTTTAAGGTTCCTCTCAGAGGGAATCTGGTGCTCTTATTTTTTTCCACGCTTGTCTATCTTGTAACCACTCTGGGGATAGGGTTGTTCATCTCAACGCTTTCTTCCACTCAGCAGGAGGCCTCGATGTCAACGTTCCTGATATTTTTCCCGATGAGTTTGCTTTCCGGCCTCATGTTCCCGATAAATAACATGCCGAGAGTGGTCCAATACATAACGTATCTTAATCCGATGAGATATTTTACCGTTATCTTGAGGGGAATATTTCTGAAAGGGGTCGGCATTGATACCCTTTGGGCGCAGGTGCTTATTTTAGCGATCATGGGAACGATCGTCATAACGTTCAGCTCAATGAGGTTTCAAAAACAGCTTGGGTAGTGTATATGTATATAGGGGGGACTACTCAGGTAACTCGTGATAAGGCCGGATGGCATGCCTCCTACCAGGGCCCCTCCGCCCGGCGTGGATCCTCCCTGTACGGAGGCATACCAACCGGCCTTGTCGCAGATAAACTTCGTAGGGGCGGGGTTACCCCGACCTGAATGACGTTTCTCGAAGTTCGGGAGGTAAAGAAATGGGCCGATCGGCATGCTTCCTACCAGGGCCCCTCCGCCCGGTGTGGATCCTCCCTGTACGGAAACATGCCAACCGGCCTTTAGCCTGTTTCCCGGGGTACCTGAATAGTTACAAAAAAGGGTATAATATGACGCTAAGATCCAGAGGTATTACTTTTAAGCTTGTCGTTTCTATTCTCCTCAGCTCGCTTGGTATCTTCGTGCTTGTCTTCGGCTATAATTATCTGGTCTCCCGCAGAATTATCATAAAGCAAATAGAGGACAATGCCAGAAGCATGACTCTCGAGGCGGTAAACAGGATAGAATCCGTGCTGAACCCCGTAGAAAAGGTTCCGGAACACATTGCCTATTTTTTGGAATTAACCTCGGTCAACAGTCAAGAGCTTCTGGCGTTGCTTAGAACAGTAATTCTGAATAACAGCGAGATATACGGTTCAACCATCGCTTTTGCGCAATACGCGTTCACGGAAGATGTTCAATATTTCGCGCCGTATTTTCATAAAGGTGAAAAAGGACTGGAATTCACCGATCTTGGAAAAGCCACCTATAGATATACCGAATGGGACTGGTATCGTATTCCAAAACAACTCGGCCGGCCGGTGTGGAGCGAACCCTACTATGACGAAGGCGGGGGAAATATTTTGATGTCCACGTATTCCGTTCCATTTTATGGCGATGCCGTGAAAAAACAGGATTTTAAAGGTGTTATTACCGCCGATGTTTCATTGGCCTGGCTTGAGAAGATCGTGGCTTCTATCAAGATAGGAAAAACGGGATATGGTTTTCTTGTTTCCAAAACCGGCAGGATAGTCACGCATCCACGGCAGGAGCTGATCATGAAAGAAACAATATTCAGCCTAGCCAGTTTACGGCGAGACGCGCGGTTCGGTGAGATAGGTCAGGACATGATAGCGGGGAAGACCGGATTTGTTTCTTTTGAGGATACCGCCACAGGCAGGAAACTTTGTATAGCGTACGCTCCCCTGCCTTCAACCGGGTGGTCACTGGCGGTTGTTTTTCCGCGCGACGAAATCATGGCCGATGTTACGGCTCTTTCAAGAACCGTGATTGCGCTTGCTCTGGCCGGCGGGATATTTCTTCTGGCCGTTATCATGCTGGTATCCAATTCTATTATCAGGCCGCTAAGAGTTCTGGACCGGGTAACCAGGGATATCGCGGAAGGGAATTTGGATTTTGAAGTGCCCCGTGTGCGGTCAAACGACGAGGTCGGGCGTCTGACGAGTTCGTTCGTCTTCATGCGCGGGGCGCTCAAAAAATACATAAAAGAGCTGACGCAGACAACTATAGACAAGGAAAGGATGAAGAGCGAGCTGAAAATAGCCCACAGTATTCAGATGGGCATTTTGCCGAAGAAGTTCCCGCCTTTTCCGGAGAGGGATGAATTTGATATCTATGCCGTTCTGGAGCCGGCCAGAGAAGTGGGCGGCGACTTTTATGATTTTTTCTTTATTGACGATGAACGGGTTTGTTTTGTCGCGGGTGATGTCTCGGGTAAAGGAGTTCCCGCGGCGTTGTTCATGACCATGACCAAGATGTTGATAAAAGTATACGCCGGCCAGTTCAAGGAACCGGATAAAACAATGGCCATGGTCAATAAGGAACTTTCCCGGGATAATGGATCCTGCATGTTCGTCACGATCTTCTGCGCCATGCTCGATCTGAAGACAGGCGAGTTGTGTTATACCAACGGCGGACACAATTCCCCCGTTATCATGCGCGCCGGGAAAAGGCGCGCCGAGTATTTGCCGGAGATCGGCGGTCCGGCGGTCGGAGTGATAGAGAATGCTTCATATGAAAAAGCAAAACTTGTCCTCGCTCCGGGCGACATGATATGTGTGTATACCGACGGCATTACTGAGGCCTTTGACGGCAAGGGGGCAATGTTCGGGGATGAAGGGCTGGAAAAGGCGGCCGCAGGGTCTTTACCCCGCGACGGCGCTAAGGGACTGGTTGAAAGAGTGCTGCATGAGGTGAAATTATTTACCGGGGATACCCCGATGTCAGACGATATGACGATCCTGGCATTGGAATATTTCCACCGCTCCGAAAAAAGAACGCAAAACAAAAACAAGAAAAAGATCATCATAACAAATCGTATTTCTGAGATCCGGCGTGTGTCAGATCTTGTGACCGGATTCTGGAAAGAAAACGGCTTGCCGCTGGAAGCCTTGCACGATGTGGATCTGGTTTTAGAGGAAGTTATCGTGAATATCATTTCTTATGCGTATGACGATAAGAATGAGCACGAAATAACCCTCAGTATCGGCCTTCGCGGCCGTCGCCTGTTCTTGGAAATTAAAGATTCCGGCAGGCCTTTTAATCCGCTGGAGGCGCCCGCTCCTGACATTAAGGGTCCTGTTGAAAAAAGAGGCCCGGGCGGTTTGGGGATACATCTTGTGCGCAGCCTCATGGATGAGGTAAAATACGAACGACGGGGCGCGGAAAATCTTTTGATAATGGAAAAGCTTATGACATATAAAGTTACGGGCAGGCGCATGCCGCCTCGGGAAGAAAAAAGGCGGCCGGAGAGAAGAAAACCCCGGCCGGAAGAAAAGTGAGCCGGAATCTTGCCTTGCGCCGGATTTCCATTAAACTATATTGGGTGAACGGAGGAATTGTTTATTGTTTGAGGATCCCGAGTAGTCTGGGTGTACAGAAAGGATAAGGAGGAAACATGTTCAGGAAAACAGTAGCACTTGTCGCCGCCATTCTTTTGCTTTTTTCATGCGCTGCATGCTTTGCCGAAGGGGCAGATTATGACGCAAAGATGAAAGAGCTGAAAGCCGAGCTGAAGACGGTCTCGACGAATTATGTGCAAGACAGGAAGGACCTGTCAAAGGTCACGAAGGAGAAAATAAAGGCTTTGGGTAAAACAGCAGAAGACAAAAAGACCCAAAAGGCCATTCTTGAGGACAAGAAAAGTAAACAGAAAGAACTTCTTCAGACTTACAAAGACGCCAAGAAAGCCGTCATTGATAAGATGAAAGCTCTGAGGGAAGAGAAAAAGGAAACAAAGAAACAAGCGAAATCGGATAAAACGGTAAAAGAAAAGAAATAAGAATTGATCGAGTTAAACTAAGGGGCGTTTTCCGGAGTAGGTTCGGAAAACGCCCCTTAGTTTTGCAAGGTGACTTTTTCGGTGTATATTACTATATAACAGGGGAAACTAATAGCATGGGTGTTACTATAGAAAAGGTGACCGAATGAGAAAAGGAATAATCCCGCTTTTCGGAGCGGCGCTGATGTGTTTTTTTGCAGTGTTCGTTTCAGCGGATATTATTGAATTGAAAAACGGTGACACGATTACCGGCCAGATAATAAAGGAATCAGAGGATGTTGTCGTTATAAGCAAATTGGACGGAGCTTTTGAAGCTGCCATCTCCCGCGACAGGATAAAGACCATAAAAAAACTGTCGCCCGCTGAATCTCAAGTGCCGGTAAGCGGGACAGGATCACGCGTGAGTGAAGAAGCAACTTTTGCGGACCGAAGCGAAAAACTGGAAATACAGAACCGGGAATACAAAACGCCTGCCTCGCGAAAAGAACCGGAAGTAATGGAGGAGCCCGAATTTGAAGATGAAGACCCGCAGGTCAAACCTAAAATTTCCGCGAACAGAACGGACAACCTGAAATATGACGGGGAAAGTATAAGGTTGGATATATATGATCCCGGCGGATCATCCCGGCCGGTTGTTCTTCTTATTGTAGGCGCGCCGGCAGGGCAGATAGACCCGGCGCTCGGAGGCCCGGGTTTTGCTCAAGACCTGAAAAGAAAAGGTATTATTGCCATTAACGTTCAGTATCTTGACTCTAAAGGCGACAGTAATGGCAGGTTTGACAGACACGTGCGCGCGGTCATAGAAGCTGCAAAGTATGCCAGAAGTATCCGGAACGCCAATGCCGGAAATATCGCCCTTGTGGGATATTTTTATGGCGGGGATATCGCGCTCAAAGCAGCCTCCCTTGATACCAAGATCAAGGCGCTTGCTGTAAATGCCGCTTCGCTGCACGCCGGATTTGGAAAGGAAAACGCCGCCTTTTTGCCGACCAGGACACTGATAATCTGCGGGAGTAAAGATCCGGCTCTTCGCACCGCCAATTTGCTTGGGGCGTGGTTCGCGCAGCTGGGAAAACCATTTGAACGGAAAATAAACAACGGTATCGGCCGGGATAATATCACGATAAAAGTTTTTCAGGAGGACTGGAATATTATTGTCAAGTTCCTGATGGATAGCCTGAAACCATAGTTAGCGGAGTCAAAAACAGGAGTTTTTACATGGGACGAAATCTGAGAGACAGATTCATAGACGCCTCATCAAAATGCGCCGATGCGATCGCGAATCAGTATAAAAATGGGGACAGGTGGGTCAATATTTCTTACGGTGAGCTTAAGAATAAAATTGAATCATTATCCGTTTTTTTATCAAACAGGGGCATACGGCGAGGCGATACGGTCGGCATTCTTCTGGAAAACAGACCGGAATGGGGGATGATCTTTTTTGCCACTGTTTATATCGGAGCGATCGTCGTTCCCATAAATCCCCTGGCCGGCATGGATGAGGTCAAGAATATACTGAACAATGCGAAATGCAGGGCTGTTTTTTCCGGTGATGCCTCTCGCTTTTTCAAGGAGGAGATGCGCAGCGGGAAACTTCCTTTCATGAGAGACGTTATTTCCGTGGATTCGGACACGTTCAGGGATGCGGTTGAAAAACGGCAGGCCCCGGCGAAAAATGAAGAGATTGATGAGCACAGCGTGGCGTCTATTCTGTATACCTCAGGTACTACCGATGACCCCAAGGGAGTCATGCTCACGCACGGGAATCTGCTTTCCAATTGTGAGGCCATATATAAGCGGGGTTTCATGAAACAGAAAGATTCGGTCATGTCTATACTTCCCTTATATGACACGTATCCTCTGACGGTGACAATGTTGATCCCTCTGCTTTTCGGCGGCGGGGTCAAAATAATATATCCCGGTTCAATGCGGAGGGAAACCATAATGGCGGCCATGAGCGAAACGAATCCCGCGGTTTTGGTTGCGGTTCCGCAGGTATTTTATCCGTTTCAAAGCAAGGTTAAAGAAGCTATTGAGGGAATGTTTTTACCATACCGCATTCTGATGAAAACAATGATGGAATGTTTCTATGTCATAAGGAAGGCGACCGGGATCAACCTTGCGCGGCATTTGTTCCGCGACGTTCACAGAAAATTCGGTGAAGCGCTGCGTTTGTTTATAACGGGTGGAGCAAAACTTGATGAAAGAGCCGGAAGAGATCTGTTTAAACTGGGTTTTACGGTAATGGAAGGGTATGGTCTTACGGAAGCAGCGCCGATCTTGACATTGATGCCGCTCGGAAGAACTAAAGAGAGCTCGGTTGGAACTGCGCTTGACGGTGTGGAATTGCAGATCGTGAATAAGAACAAAGACGGGGTAGGTGAGATCGTTGCGCGCGGGCCGAACATCATGAAAGGCTATTATGAAAAAGAAGATCTGACTGCCGAGGTCATGCAGAACGGCTGGTTCCGGACCGGCGATCTGGGACACCTTGATAAGGACGGATATTTGTTCATAACGGGCAGAAAGAAAGATATAATCGTGTTGAGTTCGGGGATGAACATTCACCCCAGAGAAATTGAGAACGTTTATGGCCGGGGCGGGCTTGTCAAGGAGATGTGTGTGTTTGATGTTCCGTCGCCCGGTGGCGAAAAAGAAACCTGCGTGCTTTGGGCGGTTGTTATCCCCAAGCCCGAACCTTTCAGGAAATACGGCGAAAAGATGTTTAAAGAAATACTAAAAGGAAGATTTGAGAAGATAGCCCAAAAACTTCCCGCACATAAACGGATCATGGGTTTTTCCGTTACGACCGGGAGTTTTCCGCGAACCTCATTGGGAAAGATAAAACGGTATCGCATTAGGGAAATGTATTTTGAAGACCCTTCTTCCGGAAAGACGTCTTCTACGAAAACGTCGGGTCAAAGACATCCGAAAAGAAGAGAACACCCGGAGGCAAATCCCATTGCAAGGCGGATAATAGAGCATATTGAGGCGCATACAAAAGAAAAAAATATTGAGCCGAAACATTCTTTAGAGCTTGATCTTGGTATAGATTTTGTCGGGCGGGCTGAGCTTGCGTCAAGTTTTGAAAAAGAATTTAATATAAAAATAAAAGAGGGGATAATAGAGAAGGCATCTACCGTAAGGGATATAATCAAAGGAATTGAACCTCTCTTATCAAATAACCCGGGAGAATAGACATGAAAAAATGGAGCGATTTTTACCGACAGATGGTGGACAGAAATATTGGCGTTATTTCCGCCGAGGAACAGAATCAGCTGCAGAAAACATGTGTAGCTATTGCAGGATGCGGCGGCATGGGAGGATTGTCGGCGGAACAGCTGATCCGGCTTGGTGTCGGGCATGTCAAGATCGCGGATTTTGATAATTTTGAAACACACAACCTGAGCCGTCAATGCGGTTCAACGTCCCGCAATGTGGGACAACATAAGGCTTCGGTGCTCGCGCGGTATTTTAAAGAAATAAATCCCGAAGCTTGTATCGAGGTCTTTCCGCGAGGCGTACAGCCGGAGAACGCGGAAGAATTTGTTGAAGGCGCGGATGTAGTTATAGACGGCATTGATTACACCGCTTTCTATCATGCGGTCATGCTTCACAGAGCTGCGAGAAAAAAGGATCTTTGCGTGATCAGCCCGAACGCTATCGGTTTCGGGGCAAGCATTCTGGTCTTCGGACCCAAGACCGCGTCTATTGAGGAATATGTCGGACTGCCGGAGGATCTCTCCCGGCAGGAAATTGAAGAATTTAAGATACCCGCCGAGAAATTCGCGCCGTATATGCCGAGTTACGTTACTTCGGAAATGGCCGGTAGGGTGGTCGCGGGTCAGATGAATATTCCGAATATCATAATGCCGCAGCATCTTGGGACCTCCATTGCCGTTTCTGAGGCAGTCATGCTGACGCTCAAGAGGGTAAAAGAGCCAGAAGGCCCTTTTCCACGAATTTTCGTTATTGATCTCCAAGACCGCAAAACCGAGATCACGGGATAAGTATGGGTGCCAGGCGCATAGCGCGATAAAATTCTAAATACTAAATCCGAAATATTAAACAAATAACAATGATTCAAATCTCAAATTCCAAAACTTCTTTATACAGCTCTTGAGTAAAATGTTCTGGCTTGGAATTTGGGACATTAGGAATTAGCATTTGTTTAGTATTTAGATATTCGGATTTAGGATTTTCGCATATAGGAATTAGGATTTGTTTAGGATTTAGAGATTCGGATTTAGTATTTTTCTTGCAGTAGGTCTCTGTTTCGGGTTTGAAAGCTTATCCGCTTTGAGAAAGGGCGACATGTTAGATGGTTCAATCCGTGTGCTGGATTTTGACGATAGCATCGTAAGGCAGAAAAGGCTGCTTTCCGGATACAAGACCGATATCATTGATTTGAAGGATGTCGGTCCGAAGGCAAGGTTCTGGATGAAGCGGAAGGACAGAGATGAGATTGAAAGGCGTATAAGTTCTTCGTCTAAGAGATCCGTTACTTTTCTGGGTTCAGGCGACTTCCATCATGTAAGCAGTATTTTGATAAATAGTCTCGGAGAGGAGATCGCGGTTATCGCATTTGATCTTCATCCGGACTGGAATACGCTTCCGCCCCACCTCGGTTGCGGTTCCTGGGTTACAGAAACGCTTAGAAACGGGCATGTCAGGAAACATGTGATGCTCGGACCTTCTTTTGATGCCGGAACGTTCTTTTCTCTTCAGACGGGCAATTTAAAGGCCTTGCGAGAAAACCGCGTGGAGATATATCCATATTCCGCCCGTCCCTCCACGGTTTTTTTTAAACGTGTGCCGCCAAGCGTTTCGATAAACAGCAAAAGGAATCCACTCTTTACCAGGATTTACTGGAAAGGGCTTGAGGCCGCGGATCTGGCCTCTTTTTTTCTGGATGTGATCAAGCGGCTTCCCACGAAACGCGTCTATATCACGATTGATAAGGATTGTCTGAAAAAGCAGCATGCATTGACGAATTGGAGGGAAGGAAAGTTTTCCATGGAGGAACTTCTTTTGATGCTGAGACTTATAAGGGAAAACCTGGATGTAGCGGGTGTTGATATTACCGGGGACTATTCTAAAATTCACGTTAATGGGATAAACAAGAAAGCCGTTTCTTTTCTCAATCACCCGAAGTTTTTTTCCGCCAGGGGACTTCCCGAATCTTACGTAACGGCGGTAAATGAACAGACCAATCTGAAGATCATGCAGGTTCTGGTCTAAGCCGCCGGTTTATCCATGAAGATCTCTTCTTCAATTGTAAAGTTTTTCTGGAAATTAGGATCGGTTGTCAATTGAGGGATCTTAAACTGGCCGTCGTGCATTCCTTCTTGTACTTTTTTTTCTCTGAACTTTTCAAAATCTCCGCGGCGGACTATTCTTAACACTGGGCAGTCCAGCTCCTGAGCAGTTCTGTTGAATTTATACTCTTCATTCAGCAGGCAAAGCTCGCGTTCTACGGCCTCCAAAAATTCTTTTTTCTTGGAATAAGACAGTGGGGCGTTGAATTCTACCAAGAATACATATCGTGAGATGTTCCCGAGTTGGATCAGGGCAGTAAAAAACTCTACTCCTAAATTAATCTCATCCAGCGCGTTATCCACGGCCTTCACCACCTGAGATTCATAAAGCTTTTCGCCGGTTACCGAAGTAACATTAATCCCTTTCTGCACAAATTCTATCACAGGAGTTTTATTGTAAAACTCGTCAACTCGGATAACATCGTCTATTCGGTATCGGTAGAGCCCTCCCGGAGTGGTCAATATTATGAAATATTCCCTGCCTTTTTCGAGCTGGTCGCACAGAAGGGTTCGTTTTTCTTTTTTTTCAATATCTTCTCTGGGAATAAATTCGTAAAAGTTTCCCTTTACGGCCAATATTCCTCCGGCGCCTTTGTCACTTATGGGTATTGAGCAACGCGCTTCGCTTGAAAAATACCCGAAATCCCTGACAGGAACATCCCCGAAAAACTCGGGAAAACCTTTTAAATATAATCCCACCGTGCCTTGTTTCCAGCATTCTATAAGGCATAATCTCGGCCAGATATGTTTGGGCAATAAGCGGCCTTTTTCTTTGAGAATTGAACGGAGTTCAGCGGCCCTTTTCGGATTAGGTTTCAGGGTTTCCTCAATTGCTTTTCTGGTATCGGGAAGGATATTAAGATCCTTTTTAAGGGTTCCTTCCTGTATATCTCTGATCAGGTCATCTTGGATCTTCTCGATCTTGTTGCACAACAGGATTATAGTGCTCGGCGTCATGGTGGCGATATTGGTAACATCGCATTCGATGCCTACCCGCAATATGGCGTAATACCTGGCGTCATAATCGCGGATAGTAAAGATCTCATAAGGCAGAGCATAGATCTTTTTCACGGATCGGGGAAGGCTTTTGTACCCGTGTCCGCTTTCCGCTCCGTAGGGAACGCCGGATTCAGTTAATCCGTCGTCGGAGGGACTTACTATTGCGAGAACTTTTCCGTCAAAAGATTCGGGGTGGTCACGTGATATGTAATAAAGCCATAGATCCATGACATCTCTCTTCTTTGCCTGAGAGTATCTTGTGACGGGCACGAGTTTCGCCACGCCCGTGCTGCCCGAGGTGATGGCGTAGAAAATTGGGTCATCGGAGGTAAGAATGTTCTTTTCGCCTCCGGTCATCCTGTCCACGTACGGCCGCAATTGTTCATAGTTGGAGAGCGGAACGAGACGCTGAAATTCGGCTATGGTCTTTATTTCGGAAAAACCGTATTTTCTGCCGTATTCCGTGTTTTTGTTACGCTTCAGGAATTCAAGAAGAACCTTTTTTTTGAGCCTTGAGCGGGTCTCGCGTAGCAGCTTCAAATGCCTTTGCTTTCGGAGTTAGGATTTTAAAGATGTAGTGCAATAAGCTCATGTGTTTTTCTCCTGTCTGGACTAATTTTACATCGTGCGGAAAGGAAATACAAGAGTCGGTCCCAAAAAAGCCTTCTACGGACTTGCCAATCGTCTCCTTTACAGGTATACCTTATAGGTATGAGAAGATTGACATGGTGAAGCGTGAATGATACGTGAATGATAAAGGGAGGGGGATGGAATGAAAAGGCTTATTACTGTTACCATGGTGGCGTGTCTGATTGCCGGAATTGCTATGACGGGCTGTGGTGTAAAGAAGGTCGCGACACCTCAGGAGGCAATAAAACAGGCGCAGATCCTTGAAACTCCCGCTAAGAAGGTGAGCTACCTGGTAGGACAGGCCGATGCTTTCTATAAGGCAAAGGATTTTCAGGGTGCTATCAATATAGCGCGTTATGTTCTGGGGAATCTGGACAAGGATTCGCCGGAGGCGAAGCAGATAATAAAAAAATCACAATCCGCTATAATCGCGAAGGCGAAAAGACCGGAGCAAGTGGTCAAAAAATAAAACACGCGGATATGTGTATAAACAGCCCGGGATAGCCTGAAATTTTTTGACGGCTTTATTCCCGGGTTGTTTTGTTTTTGTAGGAATAACAGCGAGAGCAACGTGAAAAGAATAATTTCTATTAAAAATCTTAGCCATGCATATGGAAAAGGCAAGGCGCGGGTTGAGGCGCTTAAAGGTATTGATCTGATCGTTAATGCCGGAGAAATCTTTGGTTTTATAGGCCCGAACGGCGCCGGTAAAACCACTACCATCAAGCTGTTGCTCGGGATACTGACTCCGCAGGAA
>JBDRNI010000055.1:0-2735 GCA_043811335.1 Candidatus Omnitrophota bacterium
CTGGAGCTCATCAATAGCCGTAAAGATATCGTCAACTACCGCCGGAGTCCCCTTACCTTCAACGGATATCTTCCGGTACCTGGCCACCTTATCCCAATCTTTGCCGTCGTCTGACAGCAAACGGTATGTGCTGTCTTTATCGGAGAAAACGCTTCCCGGCGCGGTAACTTCTCCGGGAACGATTACCACGCCCTGCCTCTTGAGTTCTTCCGCCAGTGCCACATCATATACTTTTTTGTCGACGCACTGGCTTACAACAAGAGTCTCTGCGGGAGCCTGGCGCAGCTCGTCAACGAGTTCCCCTCGGGTATTAATGACTTTTGCGGGTATACTTAATCCTTTCTCTTTACAAAAATCTTCGAATATACGGGCAGTCTCGTACGATGTAGGAAGGTCGTCATGGGAAGCGTTTATAACAATTATTTTAGACGGTGTTCTTTTTGGCGGTGCCTCATCCCATACCAGATTATATTTTTTGGATATCGCCTGCTTTCCCAAAAATATATTGAATTTATCGACAAGCCGGGCATTAAAGTCTCCTTCTTTTCCGTCAAAGACGAGCGAGCGGATATAAAATGGCGCATCATACGGGTCTTTGCCCTCGTGGCCCGTAACATAATATTTTGGATCACGTTCTATCATGCTGTCCCTTCTCGCTTAGCGCCCGCCATCTCCGGTTTATCCGCATCTTCCAAGGCAAGTTTCCTGTAAATACACCCTACTATTTTTTTTGCCTCGCCTGAAAGTTTTCTTTTATTTGCGGTGTTCAGCGCGTTCCCGCGCATCTGTATTTTGCAGATGGGCGCGTTGGGTTCGATTACCGTGTAAGGCTTCGGCACGCCGCAGGTTACGAGAATATCATCACCGGCGCACCTGTCAAGCGTCGCGCCTTCTTTGATAAAGATCAGTTTGCCGCCCTCCATCCGGTACACCCCGGCGTCAAGCGCCCCCGTCACAACGTTCCTTTGCCTCCGGTTGTGCAGTATGATCTGGCTCCCGTTTACGGGACGCATAAGTTCGCGCGCAGGAAAATCACGCACGTAAGCCCTCATCCTCTTATCCTCTTTCTGGAGAAACTCGGCTATATGCAGCAGAAAAAGCGCCTCTTCGCGCGGCCGCGACATAGACTTCAGGACAGTGTAAATAGAAGTTGAGTTCTGGAACCTCGGATTTATCTCAACCGGATAAACCGTTCCCTTCTCTGTGACAAAATCCATTCCAAAAACACCGCGAAACCCGGATTCGGCCATCCACTTCCCTATAACGCGTATATGCTCTTCCACCTGTTTTATTATCCCGCGGTCTAGATCCTGTGCCGCCGCGTAATCGTTACCACAAAACGCCGACGGGAAATTGCTGCATTCGGGGGCGCCTGCTATCTGCACGGACGGGACCGTGCACACAGTTCTCGTCCCATCCTGTGTGGAGACGATCGCCGCGTTAACATTCATCGAAAAGCCGTCTATGTATTTTCGGATAACGACCGTGGAATCCGGATACATTTTTCGGATTCTATTGTATTCTTTCTCCTGGCGGATGATAAAAGTGAAGTTGCCGCTTGACCCGTAAGGAAACTGTATGACGAATGGCAGAGCCAGTTCCCTGCGCAGACTGTTAAACGTGTTTTTCCCCAGTTTGTCTATTTTTCCCGGGATCTTTGTAAGTGAAAGCCGCTCCAGGTTCCTGTGAAGAAGGATCTTGTTATCAAACCGCTTTTTTAGCCTTTCGGGCATCGCGTATATTCTGGGTTTTTGAAGCAGATGGCCGACGTCATTTTCGAGGCGCTTTACAGACCGGTAACACAAAAGATTCACCTGCCGTCCGTACCCATTCCACCTCTCAAATATCTCGCGCCCTAATGCGCCCCTGAGACTCGCCCCCAGATCCTCGTTAGACCAGTCCTTGCGCACTTTGCAGTGCTTTTCAATAGAGAAGACATCGTCCTCCCTGAAATAATGCGGGACATCCGTGCCGTAATCGCAGCTTATTATAAAATCCAATGGCAAGATGCTGTTGATACCGGCTGCGTCATGAGCGCGCTGCCCCATCCATCCCCATGGACCGTATTTGTCTTTCAAGTATTCTGTTATTTTTTCCATAACTGTTTTTGTACCGTTTGCCGTTTTAGCTTTGCAAGTGTACCCTTTTTTGAGATTAAAGGTGTACCATCGGTATTTGAACCAGGTTATCACAACTTCGTTGGCTTAACCTGGTTCAAGAGTTTATAAACTCAGGCAAATGCTTTGGCCTCTTCAGTATTCCTCTATCAAGCAAGCTCCTGACGCTATCTACATCCTCCAGACCTATTTTGCCTACATAAAGGATACTCAAACTCCCGTGATTTTCAACATACTGGCGGACTTTTACTCCACCGCTTATATAATGAAAGTCCCTTGGAAACCCTCCATTGGCCGAAGTATCCTTAAGGCCCCTTTTCCCTCTCTCGGTCAGCCTGTAGGCCAACTCATCCGGAAAAAACTCGCGCAATTTCACAAACGTATCATGAAAAGATCCTTTAAGACAACAGTCGGCTGCCATTGCCCTGCCGGCATATAATTTCATCTGCCGCGTGTCAGACTCAAAACACCCCGCCGCCTCTTCAGCCAGTATGGCAAGCCCTTCTTCCGTTTCGTCATAGCCGGCAAGACCGTCACGGAAGATCTTAAACGGTTGCTCGTTCCCGTTAACACCCCTGTAGATATGCACTTTCACCTCGTGCACCTTTAAACGTTCGA
>JBDRNI010000056.1:0-13252 GCA_043811335.1 Candidatus Omnitrophota bacterium
CAATAATCGTTAATACTTTCATAACAGCGTTCATCTTGTTGCTGATACTCGAAAGATATATATCAAGCATGCCGGAAACCATGTCTCGGTATGTCTCAACGGTATCAATAACCTGGATCGTATGATCGTAAACACTTCTTAGGTATATTCTTGTGGTTTTGGCGATCAGGGGCGAGTCTTCTTTTTCAAGACTATTTATCGCTTCACGGAGCGGCCAGACGGATCTACGCAGAAAGATCATGTCCCTTTTCAGGGAATGAATAACGTTTACGGTCTTCGTGGTCGGGTTGGCCAAAAGATCTTTTTCTATGGCATCTATTCTTTCTCCCGTTATTTCCAATACCGAAAAATAATTGTCTACGATCGCGTCTATGAGAGCATATGCGAGATAATCGGCCCCCATCTTTCTTATACGGCCCTTCATGTTCCTGATCTTATCCCTGACGAGACCAAAGACATCCCCTTCTCGTTCCTGAAAAGAGATCACGAAGTTTGAACCCAGGATCAGGCTGACCTGTTCGGCTTCCGGTCTTTTTTTCTTCTTGTTCACCGAGATCATCTTAAGGCTGACATACATGTACGAATCAAAATCATCAAATTTGGGCCGCTGTCGCGTGTTCAGGATATCCTCCAGAACAAGAGGATGAATGCCGAAATGCTCACCCATTTTATTGAGTATTTCGGGATCACTGATGCCATCCACATTTATCCAGGTAACCGTCGGCTTGTCCTTAAAAAGAAAACTTTCCTCAATGGTCTTTACCTCTTTTTCCTGAAACTGTGCTCCATCGTAGTCAATAACCGTGATCTTAATTTTTCCGGGATGTCCATTCGGCATATTTTCACCTCCCAATCTTATACCCTTGACCTTATAAAAACAGGTCGCTTAAAACGACACGAACCGCTATAAATAGGTCTTTATTCATAACAAGTTATAAAATAAACGTGTGTATTCTAACGTCTTTTAGCATTTAAGTCAAATGACAACTGGCAAGAGGGATCAGGCAAATGTCTGGAAGGTGTACAGGCCCCTCAGATCCTCATAATCCATCAGTTCCGCTTCGGGGATAAAGATGATGCTCCCATCGGTCAAGAACCGGATCCCCAGCTCAGGGTGTTCATCAGCAATGGTCTCCTGGTCTATCGACCGATTCGCCAACCGGGCATGGAACAGTTCGAGGGTCAGGGTAAGCATTTCCATGAGGCGTATATAGCTATTCGCGATCAGATACCGATCATCCACACCTGCCATAAAAATATCGGCGTTATTTTCCGCCTCTAACGCCTTTATGAGATCCACGCCCGCCAGGACAATTCCCCGAGCAGTCGGAGATTTATGCTTTATACCCTCAACAAGATACCCAATCGTTTCGTCATCATCACATATGAACTCTATGCCGCGTTCCCTGCAGAAACCTCTGAGTGAGGTTATGAGCGGATTGAGCGCGTCATACTGCAGATGACTGTCCTTTTCGTATCCTTTTATCCAGTCCGTGCCAAGCGCGATAAACGCGGGAACGTCTTTCCGTTTAGCTTGTCGTATGAAGTCAATCGCATGAACCTGTTCGGTTTCTGCTGTAATTGTATTAGACGTGCCATTCAAATTTCTGTTTATATTTCCCCCGCCGTTGTTTCTCTGCACCAGCGGCATTTCATCTTTTCTGAACCAAAAACCCCTCACCCTCCACGGAATAACGAACTCATCTCTCTCAGTCCACTGCCAGGATACAGTGGATAACTCCCAGGAATTATCAAAAAAACCGTATTTTTCCGCCGCCTCAAACAAGGGATCCCATGTTTCTATTATCGGGACATATCGCACCGTGAGAAGCTCTCTTAATCCGTCCAAAACGGAAAGATATATGGCGCCGCCGGTTGATAAGATCCTGTGCCATTCCCCGAGCTGCACCGGTTTTACGACCAACCTTAATTTATCGGTTACCAGTTTCCGCATGCGTTCTTTCCGCATTTCATAGGGATATTTATCTTTCAAACAGTTCAAAACATAATCCAGAAGTGAGTTCTCCAGATCATAGTAAGTTCTCTCGGTAATGATCAGATCAGCAAAATTATCGGGGAAAACCGATGTTCTTTCGTTCTCCAATGTCCTTATGATAGTTCGGACCGCGTCCTTGAATTCCATGGGGCTGTCTTCTATCTCTCTCATCAGTGCGATAAGCGGCGCGGTCAGCCAGGATACATCGGCCTGCACCAAATATGTTTTTCTCTGCATGTCCCGGGGTAATCCATCCCAGGCACGCCTCAAGGCCTTCTCATTCAGATCCACCAGGATAATATTTTCAAAATCTCCCAATACGCTTTGATCTATCGTGCCGCATCCCAGAACAACGGCTACTCGCTTTCTCTCCAGGGTGTTCATTACTCTGGAAATGTTCTTGTTCCTTATTTCTTTATCGCTCTCATAAGGCGGATTACCATACTTATCAAAATAAGAAAGATATCTCCTATCCTCTAAACCGTCAACAAATTTTGAAATTTGACCGGCAGAAGGCGTGCTGAGTATCTCGCTCCATCTTCTTTTAAGCCCGTTCCCTTCAACAACCTTCAGCTCTACATAAACACTTCTTCCCGCACTGAGCGGGATAACCATGTCCGCGTCTTCACCGCCGCGATCCACATGGTACCTATAATAAAAAGTCTTGACCCCGGCGCGATACAGCGGCAGATAATAAGCGTCTTCATACCCGTTATAGGTCAATTCATCAAGTTCATATCCGGCTAACAACACATCGCGGCGGGTCTTACTCATGGCGAGTTCGGCAGCGTCTACATGCTGCCTGATTTCTCCTGTCACGGCTTTTGCTCTTGCTATTCCGTTTACACCTTCCTGAAGATACGCGTCAGGCGGGTCAAACAGGTCCCGGCCGATAACAGTGCTTATTTCGCGAAAAGCAACACTGTTCCTAAAAGATCCGATGGCGGTTCCGCCGCTTTGCGCGCTCCGGGCGGGTTCTTCGTCCCAGAATCGCGACGACGGCGATAACGCGTGGTAACCGCTTTCCGGAGCGGCATAAGCCAGGCCGGAGACGATCAGCCCCTGGGCGACGAACATGGATACGGCCCGGAAGGCCATTTTAAGCTTATTAGACAACATAGCCCCTAATATAGCATAAAAACAACCCTCATGGGCCCAAAGAAATGTAACTTTTTAATTCTTTACTTCCACCGGCGGGTTTCGGGGGACAGGTTTCGGGGGACATGTCATTTGGGGACACCCCTGAGCACAAAAAATGGACGTTTTTCACTGTTTTTAGGAAAGGGGGCCCAAAATATAGTAGGGCACCCTTAAACAGGCTGACCGAGAATAGCCACAACAGGGTTAAATTTGGTATAATATAGCTAACCAAGGAGGTTAGCAGTGGCAAAATTCAAAGAGAATAGAGAGGAACAAATGATGTTATTGCCCCCTTCGTTGCATGATTTTGTACCCGAAGGGCATCTAGCGCGATTGATAAACATGGTAGTAGGAAGATTAGATACGACGGTAATAGAAGACAAATATTCGGAGCGCGGGCAGAATACGTATCATCCCGGGATACTGATAAAATTGTTATTTTATGGATACGCTCGAGGGGAAAGAAGCGGCCGAAAGATAAGCCAGAGATGTGAGACAGATACGGCGTATATGTATTTGGGACAGATGTATAAACCGAATTTCAGGACAATAAACGATTTCAGGAAGAACAATATTGAGGAATTGTCGGAATACTTTGTTGAGATCGTAAGAATAAGCAAAGAAATGGGGCTATTGAAGATAGGCCAGGTAAATATAGATGGGACAAAGCTAAAAGCGAACGCGGCAAATAAGCTGACGATGAGCAAAGATGGATATGAGAAGTGGGAGAAAAGGATAAAGGAGAAAATAGAAAAGATTATAGAAGAAGCAGAGAGTATAGATGAGGAAGAAGATCGCCTGTATGGGGATAAGCGAGGAGATGAGCTTCCGGAAGAGATAAATACAAGCGAGAAACTTAACAAGAAACTGGAAGAGATCCAAAAGAAGCGGGAACAGATAAAAGAAGGCGAGAAACAGAACTATACGGACAGAGACGCGCAATTCATGAGAAACGGGAGAGGCCAAATAGAAGTAGGATACAATTGCCAGATAGGGGTAACGGAAAATCGGATAATAGTCGGAAGCGAAGTTATAATGGATAAGGCGGACGATAAAGCATTAGAGCTGATAGTGAAGACAACAGAAGAAAACGTAGAGCAAAAAGTAAAAGAAGTGGCGGCGGACGCGGGATATGGGACGTATGAAAACTATGAATATCTGTCAAAGGAAAAAAAGACAGGATATATTCCGGATCAAAGTTTAAGGGTACAGGATAAACGCAAAAAGAATCCGTATTATCATGAACATTTCAGATACGATAAAGACACAGACGAATATGTATGTCCTGAGGGAAAAGGATTGAAGAGATATAAGTATTACAAAAAGGAAAGGAAGATAGCGTACAGAGGGGTTGGGTGTAACGAGTGCGTAAAAAGAAGTTTATGCACAAAGCACAAAAATCGATTCATAATGCGGGATGAAAGGATAGAATTGCTTAAAGATATGAGACAGAGGCTAAGTACGGATCAAGGTAAAGCCAAGTATGGTAAGAGATTATATACAGTAGAGCCGGTGTTTGGACACTTAAAACACAATTTAGGGTATAGACAGTTTTTATTGCGGGGGATAAAAAAAGTAAAAGCCGAATTCAGGTTAATGTGTATCGGAGCAAATCTTAAGAAAATGCAGGTATTGTTAGCGGCACAAAGTTAAAAAGCGGTAAGGCGGAGCATTATCAAGACCAGATCTTTATCCGTATAGGGCAATAACCGGAAGAATGATCTTTTAAGGGACGCTGAAAAATTCTCGGTCAGCCTGTTAAGAGTGCCCTACCGATCGTGAAAAATAGAGAATCCAATAGTCAAGAAGATAGTTGTTAGTATTTAAAAAAGTAGGCAGGTTATTTTTGCTTTTCCATCCCCATTGTCGGATACTTGGAAAGGACGCGTAAGCCCCATACATATTAGGGAGTAACAATACTAATAGAAGCTGCGATGCAGGAGGCAGCGAAGAGTGGAGAATGATGGTTAGGACATTGGGAAAATATGCGGTTACGGCTCTTACGATATTGTGTTTTCTTGTTGCGAACACCCTTGTAGGCGCCGTGCATGCCTCGGATACAGACGTCCTCGTGTCACCGGTGGTAAGTGTTTCCCGGGACCTTTATTCGGATGTTCAAGACGGTCTTTTTGAGCTTCCTCACGCGATTGGCGATGTCCAGGACGTATTTTTAGGGGAACGGAACGGCATGGTCGTTCACATCCAGGATGCGCACAGTGATTATTATGCCCAGCGCGTGATAGAAAAGATCATCAGATATTTCAGGGAAAAATACGGCATAACGCTGGTCTGTCTTGAAGGCGGTTCGGGCGCTTATGATCTTTCCGCTTTTGCGGACATCAAGAACTTGAAGGAGCGGGAAAAAGTCGTTGATTTTCTGCTCAAACAGGGGAATCTTACCGCGGCAGAGGCCATTTCTGTTAAAAACCCCGGGGAGTTTCTTTTATGGGGTGTGGAAGATGCGGGACTCTACCGTAAGAATCTTGGTGCTTACCGGGATAACATTGAATACAGAAAGACGGATGATGAGTATTTGAAACAGCTTTCAAATATTCTTGAAAATTTAAAGCGGCATATTTACTCGGACGATCTGTCTCGTTTGGACCTGCAATATTCAAGATACAAGAGGAACGAACTTCCTTTTAAGGAATATCTTTCGTATCTCATGAAAGAAGCCCGGCGTCAGGCCATACCCATTAAGACCCTGCATAATGTCTATCTTTTGAAACAGGCCCTTGATGATGAAGAGAAAATTGATTTCAGAAAAGCCAATAAAGAAAGAGACGCGTTTATTGAAGTGCTCAAAGAAAAAATGTCGCGCAAGGAAGTGGAAGAACTTACGCGGGAAACCGTCAGATATAGAACAGGCCTTCTTCCGCAGAAAAGTTTTTATAGCTACCTTATCAGTGAAGGGAAGAAAGTTGGATTGTATATGGGGGATCATCCCTCTTTTCAGGCGTATGTTGTCTATATCTCGGTTTATACTTCAGTGGATAAGACGGAAATGTTAAAAGATCTGGCCCGCCTGGAAGATCTTTTACGCGAGAGTTTATGCGACAATGACGAACAGCGCGAGTTGATGCTGCTCGGCAAGAGTTTCACTCTGATGCAAAAGGCATTTGGTTTTGCGATGACCAAAGACGATTTTGATTATATCAGCGCGGATACGGCCTCTTCTCGCGTGAATGCGTTACTGTCATTTATAAAGAGAACGGCGCCCCGCTATAAGATTCGTGCGGACCTTCCGGAGATAAAAGTTCCGCTCGCTGACCGACTGAAGAAAATAGAGCAGTTTTATGTTTTTTCATTCGCCCGGGACCGGGTATTCATGGAAAAGGCAAAAGAAAAAATGAAAGAATACGGGTTCCACAGCGCGATACTTGTCACAGGGGGATTTCATGCAGAAAACCTAATGACGCTTCTGAGAGAAAACGGATTTTCATATATCACGATCTTGCCGCGTTTCTCGGATAAAAAAGGGTATGTGGCTCCGTATTTTGAGATGCTGGACAGCGGATATTCTCCTTTCGGAAAAACAGTTATTGAAGCGGTTTCAAGTTCCATGCTGCAGGTCGCGAGTATCTGGAACGAGCTTGGTCTGGAGATTGACGGAGATAAGGGGAGAAATCTGGCAATGGTGCAGCTTGAGATCGCAAGGAAACTGGTAAGAGGCGAAAAGGCCAGCGTTGCGGTTCGGGGGTCTGATAAGTCGCTCGTGTTTTCCCTGGCTCCGGACGGCAGTGTCGCCTATGAAGTTGAAGCAGGTCCGCGTGAAAAGGATTATGTCCCCGATGTGGAGATCACGAATACCGGCACTTTGGCGTTTGACGTTTCGGGATCTCGAGCGGCTACGGAAACGGCCGCGACGCAAAAGATCGATAGGGAACCGGCTGAAAGAGCCGCGGAAGAGATCATTCCCGTTGCGGATTTTATAAAGAGTGATGACGTCACGATCCTGGAAGACCGTCTATTGTGGAAAGGAAAAGATATACCGGCGGCAGAATTTAAGATCTTACGTTCCCGGATCGGCGGCGAGAAAATTCCGGAAAACATGATTGAAGAAATACGCATGCGGGCAGAAAGGATCCCTTTTGTTAATGCCGGCACACTTGCGGATTTTTTAAAAGGCTGGAATATTTTAACTATAGAGGATAACTCCTACACGAGCGGGTTTGTGGACCTCAGGAATAAGAGGTTGTATCTTACCGAAACTGCCCGCGCAGCTGCCAGAGTAGCTCCCGAGATCGTCCCCGCCGTTATACTTACCGAAATGTTTCGTCCCGCCCGGGTATCCGGAGAGACGGCCGAAATGATAGGCCTGGAAACGGATATCGCCGGCGCGTATCCGGAGATCTTTGTATCCGGGTTATCATTGGCTAATATGACAACTTTGGCGGATCTCTTCCTGGAAAAAGGACGCGGCGCACCGCTCACGGATAATTTCACCCCCGGGGAAAAAGCCCTTATAAAAATAAACCAGAACAGAATGACCGAGGATGAAGCGCTTGGCTATGGTCTTCTGGATGAGCTGTTTGGCGGCGAACGCCGGTATAGGCGTGTTGTAGACGCTCTCAGGGGAACCGACGGAAGTGTTCATGCTTTTGAACGTCTGGCCGAAGCGCTTTTCAGACTGCGCCCGCGGTCATGGGTGGCTTTCGGCGATATCATGGCCGGGCGCGCCAGAGAGAAATCCATGGGAAGCAAGATAATGGACCGGCTTTCGCCCGAAGCCGCTAAGATGGCGCTAAAAACGGCAAAAGATCAGGGGATCTTCGCGTATCATTTCGGTCAGGATGAACATATTTTCATTTTCCCAGAGATGTATACCGCGGATGATATCAAAAAGTTTTTTCTTAATGTCGGGACCGCACTGAGAGAAGGTTCTGATTACGTGCTATATAAAGCGCCGCGGTGGGAGATGCCGCCGGGGGTAACAGATATTTCCCCGCTGGTTGAAAAAGTAGGAGACAATTTTCATATACTCGTTTCAGGGAGTGATCCCGAAAAGATAGGAATGGCGCTTGAGGCAAACAATGCCGATAGGATGGACATATATCCTTTTTTGCTGCCCGCCGGTATTGTACGGCTTAAAGGCGGAGATGTCGCGAAGGTGGATCTTAAAGCGATGATCAAAAGATCCGAGGGAATAGCCGGGCAAAAGTGGAGAGAAGATGAGATAAAGGGAAAAACGGAACGAGAAAAAGAAGCCATATGGAAAGCCCTGACCGACGGGCAGAGAAAAGTTGTAGGAGAAATAGCATGGAGAAGACTTTCAGCGGACGAATGGGAGCAGTATGGGAACAACTCGGACAATATTCCGCCTGCGCTGGCGGTTTTACTGGGCATGCCGGGATTCGGCAAGGACATCGTTCGTCTGGAAGAAGTGGATGCGAGTGAGGTTCTTATCGGCGGAACGGCTGAAGAGATGTCCGTCCTGAAAGATAAACCCCGCCTTGAAGAGGCCAGGAGTAAGATCAAGGAACAAATGGGAGAGAAGATAGGCCGGATCTTTAAAAGGGGAAAGATCGGAGAGAGGATCTTTGAAACCGATGATGCTTATACCAGCTATGATTCGGCTGCCATGGAAACGCTTCTTAAGAGAGTGTTCAGCATGTCTCCCGAAGATGCCAGGAACCTTCCGGAAGATGAACGCGTATTGATGGTGAGGGGCCCTCCGATAGATTTTTTCATGGTAGTGATCGGGCGTAACGGTGAGGTTACCGTGTTGAATATGGATACCATGTGCGTGTATCATGCCGAAAGGTTCCCGGAGGAGATGGGAGAAGAAGTCCGGAACGCCTTAAAAGAAGGTCTTGGCGGAAGAGCGACGGACTATCCGATGGTGCCCCCGGAAGTGTTTGAAAAGGCAAGGAAAGGCGATATGACGTTGGAGGAACTGGACGCTGAAATAGATAAAGCTGCGCGCATGTATCCCTTCAAGGCCTTGAATTCTTATGTCGGGCACGGGATCGCCGATGATTTTATACTTGCCACGGCCGTCATGCTATATGAAAAATTCAATGAGGCCCTGAAAAAGCGAACGGAAAAATATGGCGGAAGAGGTAATCTGAATACCGAGGGGATCGTGGCGGCGGCGGAAGAAGCCGCTAACGCGATCAACGCGTCTATTGATAAAGATAAGTTCGGGAGCGTTACGCAGGGCAAGACCCCTGTTGAAATAATGCTGGAAGTGCACGCGGTCACGGGCAGGGTGGGTAAGGAAAATCCCGAAGCTGCGGCCCGGGCGGCGGAAGAGCTTGTTGGGGAACTTGAGGCCATGAGATCTATCCGGGATCCGCGAGTGGTTCACGAAGATGCCACTATCGTAGGAGACCTCGCGGCGCGTGTTCGTGTGTATAATCCGAAAAAAGCAAAAGAATACAGGGACGCGTATAACAGGCAGAGAAGTATCGAAGCTTTCGCCGGCGAAATGGAAGTGAAGGAAAAAAATACCTTTTTTAACGAAATGAGCCTGAAGGTTGGCGAGGAGCTGGCACGAAACGCGGAAAAAAGTTATGTGCAGGATTTGTATTTTACTTCCGGGGAAGTGCTTGCCAATGTGAAAGGCATGGAAGAGCCGTTAACAGTGTTTATTCAATCACCTCTTTTTTCACAGAGCCGGACCGAGATGTATAAGAAAGAGGTGGAAAGGTACATTGGCAGAAAATACGGCGCTGAAAACGTCAATGTTATTCTATATGACGGAATAGACGGATTGAAAGAAGCAAGAGACAGGGTAGGCGCAAAATTGCTGGGAACCGAAGATGCCCGCGCCGTGATCTTTTGTAACAAAGATTCCGGAATACATCCGAAACAGGATCCCGCAAAAGACGTTTTTAACAGTTTTAAAACTTCGGAGGGAAACCCGAAGGCCTATTATGTGGAAGAGACTTTTGACGGTCTGGATCAAGGTGAGATGATAGACCCTCTCATAGGTCCGCATGTTGCTCTGGCCTTCGGTATAAAGGAATTCAAGGCCGGAAGAGGGACCATAGCTTTGATGCAGGCGGTAAGCAGGTTACTGACGGACCTTTCCGGCGGCGGCATTCCCATGATGGAAAACGTAGCAGACATCAGCAAAGTTTTGAACAGATTGCTTGAATCAGGAGAAGCCCTGCACATAAGGAAGATCGATTTTGAGACCCTCAAAGAGCAGATAAAAGCCGAGGAAGCGGCTTTAAAATCGTTGTAATTCGTTCTTTGTGTCCATTCCTAACACCCTTCATGTCTTACCCATGTTCTTATCAGGGGCAGCCAAAAACAGGTGGAGAATAAGGAAATATTAAAGTTAGGTTTGACTTTAACCTGCCGTTTGAGTATCATAATATTGTAAAGCAGGATCAATGTTCTTTTGTCTGGAATCCAGACAAAAAGAGCGGTCAGTCTGTGTTTTCAAAAGTCAGCTTGGGTAAATTGCGGAGAAACTGTTTTTTGGTCCTTTAAGAAAGACGGCGAAGGAAATATGGCAAGACGCAGAAAAATGATACGGGTTTTCGGTGAAAACGCCGGACCGGCGGCGCAAAAAAAGTTTTCGGGAAATTGTAATGCAAACGTAAAAAATAAAAAGAAGTTACTTGGTATCGGACTGGACGGAAGCAAATGTATTTTGACAGTCGTGAATGTTTCGGGAGATATTACCGCTACGGAAAAAATAGAGATCAGTCCTCTCTCGCTGTTCAAGGGAAAAAGAAAAGAGCTTAAACAGATACTGGAAAAAATTTCAGCCGGAACTTCTTTCACCGGCGAAACTTTTCATTCCGCTGGGATAGCCGTCGCCGAAAAAATGAGCCGTTTGAATGTCAAGAGCGGCGATATTCTGGCGCGTGGAATAAAACGCCTTTTTAATTGTGATGTTCTCCTCGTGCGCGAAGCGACTGCCGCGGGTTACGGAGAAAAAGAATCGGGAAAATATTCTGCGAAAACGAGTATGCTCTATTTGCATTCGGATGTCGGCGCGGGAGTGATGATGAAAAATGAAACGTTTTTTGAAGGGGAACCGGACGATGATAAAAGGAGCGGCAGGCGTTATTTGAGTTCCTGGGAGCAGTTTGATATAGTAGCCACTGCCAAAAAACTGGTGAATAAAGGCGTGGGAACTGATATTGTAGATATGGTTTCCGGAAATACAGATGATATTACACTAGAAACGGTGCTGAAAGCGGCAGAAAAAAACGATGAACTTGCCGATGATCTTGTCAAACGGTCCGGACTCGCCTTAGGGGTAAGAACCGCTTATCTGGTCAACATGTTCGATCCGGAAATAGTGATCTTGGGAGGCGGCACCCGAGGCGCAGAAGGCATTTTTGCGCGCAGCGTGAAAGAGAGCATGAAACCATTTTTGCTTAAGGAACGTATAGAGAGTGTAGAGATAGTCCCCGCGACACTGGGGAGTGAAGCGTCCTCAATTGGTGCGGCATTGTTATGCCGCCGCGAATTATTTATGGAGGTTCAATCATGAAAAATGAAGTGCGAGATGAACGGAAATGCAGCGTTTGCGGGAAACCGTTTATTCCCAGCAAATACAGGCCCAATCAGGAGGTCTGTTCGAGCTTGGAGTGTCAGTACAAGCGGCAGCTCACGAACATGAAATCATGGCGGAAAGCCAACCCGAACTATTTCAAGTATAAGGAGTCTCAGGACAAATCCTGGAAACAGGCATGCCGCGAAAGATCCCTGGACTGGAGGCGCAAACATAAAGAGTATCTCCAGCTGTATCGTGAAGCGAACAAGGAAAGGCATCGGGAATATATGAGGGATTACATGAGGAAATACCGGCAGAAGAGAAAAACGGAGCAGCAGGAAGTAGAAGGATAGTCCGGGAGCATGCTTTGTTGACTTACCATAATAATTACCGCCACAAGAACGCAGAAAACCATTGGAGAAGAGGACTCCGTGTTGTTGTTCTGTTTTTCTTTATTTTCCAGGCCATTCCGGTCAACGCTCAGCAGGATGCGGCACAAGACGCCCGCAGAAAAATGATAAAAGCGATGGCTGAGAAAACGGCTATGCAGCAGAAACAAGCGCGTGCGGCCGCGGAAGAACAAGAACGCCTGGTTCGCGCCGAAGAAGAACGCAAAAAAGAAGAAGCGCGAGCAAGACGTGAAGAAGAGGCCCTGAAACGGACGGAAGATGAGATCCGTAAAAGAGAGAAACAATCCGAAGAAATAGCTAACCGCCTTAAACGGATAGGGAGTTACTTGAGAACCGCGCAGCGAAGCCTGAAAGAAGGCGATATCGCGCGCGCGCGGAGCTACGCGGAAAAAGTGATCGATCTGGATGAAGAAAACCCCGAGACGCAAAAACTCACGGAAAAGATAAGTCAGGCGGAAGAAAAAAAAGCGAGAAAAGATGAACAGCTGAGGCAAAGAGAAGAGAAGCTCAAGATCCGGAAGGAAAACCAAAAACGGGAGAGGCAGCTTAAAACTTATTTAGAGACCGCGCGCAAAGATCTCAGAAAAAAGAATTTCAGCCATGCGCATGAAGAAACAAAAAAAGCTCTTGAGATGGAAAAGGATAATCGTGAAGCTCTAGAACTTCTTGAGAATATAAAAAAGGCGCAAAAAGACGAAAATGAGAGAAAAGGACGGTCGCGGAAGGAAGACATTGCGAGACGGATAGCGGAAAAAAGAGCTGCAGAAAAAAATAAAATCCGTACGGAGTCCGGAGAACAAGCGTCGGTTAAACTGCCGGAGGATATAGAAAAAGCGGAGCAATCGCAGAAAAAGCGCGAGGCGCGGTCCGGGAAGACGAGTGACACGGAAAAACAAGCAAAGAGAGAAATAGCTAAAAAATTGAAAGCCCGTATGGATGTAGAGAAACGCGCAGCCGAGAAAGCGCGAATAAAAGCGGCAAAAGAGAAGAAACGCGTTGATGAAGAACAGCAGAGTCGCCTTGCGGAAGAGAAACGCGCCGCCGGTTATCTGGAAAAGGCCCGGGGAGGGCTTGAGGAAAACAATCTCGGGGAAGCGAGCAGATACGCGAAAAAAGCGCTTGAAGTTGACAATGATAATGAGGCTG
Source organism: Candidatus Omnitrophota bacterium (assembly GCA_043811335.1). GTDB lineage: Bacteria > Omnitrophota > Gorgyraeia > Tantalellales > Tantalellaceae > CAZGOZ01. The sequence continues at coordinate 13,154 of JBDRNI010000056.1, forward strand.
CGGAGAAGATCCTTGCGGAAATAGAGAAAACGGAAAAAACGCGAAAAGAAAAAGAAGAGAGCCTGAGGAAAGAAGAAACGGCGCTCATGAGAAAGCGCG
>JBDRNI010000057.1:0-4360 GCA_043811335.1 Candidatus Omnitrophota bacterium
GGCGGTAAGAAATACGGAAAAAGCTCTCGGCGATGGCGTTAAGAGGCCCTTACCCTGTGAGTTGAAGAACAAGCCCGTTGTCCGCAAGAGCATAGTCGCGATGAAAGATATAACCGAGGGCGACATTTTCAGCGCGGACAATATTACGGTCAAAAGACCGGCATCGGGGATAACCCCGATGGAATGGGATAACGTAATAGGCCGGACCGCCGGAAGAGATTTTAAGAAGGACGAGCAGATAGAATTATGAAGAAGCTTTGCATAGTTACAGGAACCCGGGCTGAATGGGGGCTTTTTTCATCTCTTGCAAAGGAGATCAAAAAAGACGAAAACGATCTTATCTTGCAGATAATAGCCGCGGGAACGCATCTTTCCGGGGAACATGGCTTTACAGGTAATGAGATCATTGATGATGGGTTTGAAATAGATCGGGAAGTTAAGACTTTTATTCCGGACGATACAGAGGAGTCAACCGGCGAATCTGTCAATCTCGGGATCAAGGGTTTTATGAACGGCTTACGCGGATTAAAACCGGATCTGGTACTCCTCTTGGGAGACAGGTTTGAAACGTTTGCCGCGGCTCAGGCCGCTTTTTTCCTGAAGATACCCATAGCGCATATTCACGGCGGCGAACTTACAGAGGGCGCGATAGACGATGCTTTCAGGCATGCCATAACTAAAATGGCGAATTTACATTTTACATCAACAGAAACGTACAGAAAGAGGGTTATACAGATGGGAGAGGCGCCTGAGCGGGTATTTAACACCGGAGCCCTTGGGATAGACAGTATAAAGAATACGTCGTTACTGGATAGAAAAGCCCTTGAGGAAGAACTGAAGTTTGAGCTTGGCAATATGAATTTTTTAGTTACGTTTCACCCTGTCACCCTGGAAGAGAGAGAGGCCTCAGGAAGGCAGATAAAAAATCTGCTGGAAGTCATAGACCGGCATAAAAACGCGAAGGTGATATTCACGGGGTCAAACTGTGATATGTATTCAAAAACGGTTAAAGAGCTGATAGATCTGTATGTCTCAGAGAACGGATCCAGAGCCAAGTATTTTGTTTCGCTGGGGCAAAAACGGTATTTCAGCGCCATGCGTTTCGCGGATCTTGTTGCCGGCAACTCTTCAAGCGGGATAATTGAAGCGTCTTCGTTCGGCATTCCCACGGTGAATATCGGAGACAGGCAAAAGGGAAGGATCAGGCCCGGATCGGTCGTAGACGCCGATGGGAGCTTTGAGTCAATAGACGCCGCTTTCAAAAAAGCGCTTTCCGATGATTTTAGGACATCCTGCCGAAAGGTTAAAAATCCTTATGGAGACGGCCGCGCGGCGGAAAAGATCGTTAAGGCGATAAAAGCCGCAAAAGATATCACGATAAAGAAAAAGTTTCATGACGTGGATTTCAGCATCCGGGAGAAACGAGGCAGCGATGAAAGATAAAAATATTTTTCTGATAACAAGAGACGCTTCCGTAAAAGAGGCCATGAAGCGCATGGACGCCAACGGCGAGAAGACGCTTTTCGTCGTAAACGATGAGCGAAAACTCATGGGTTCTTTGACCGACGGAGATGTCCGTCGATGGATATTGAAGGGCGGCGATCTGACCGGCAGGATTGACGATATATATAACAGAGAGCCCCTTTCCGTGCGGGAGGGCTATGATAAGAACGATGTGAAGCGCTTGATGCTTGAGAAAAAGATAGAATGGATACCTGTTCTTTCGGCCCAGGATGAAATAGCGGAAGTCCTGTTGTGGAGGAATATCTTTGATAACGGTGTTGCCGTGGCTAAGAACTCTCTTGACGTTCCGGTCGTTATCATGGCCGGAGGAAAAGGCACGCGGCTTGATCCTTTTACGAAGATCCTGCCCAAACCGCTGATACCCGTCGGTGGAAAAACGATAATAGAGATAATCATGGATAAATTTTCCCGATACGGCGTAGACGAGTTTTACATATCCATCAATCATAAGGCCGAGATAATAAAGGCCTATTTCAAGGAGATAAAGATACCGCATCACATACGTTATATTGAAGAAGAACTTCCCCTGGGAACGGCCGGAAGCCTGAGATTTATGCGCGGCGGAGAAAAGGGCTCCGTGATGGTCTCTAACTGCGACATTATCGTTGACTGTGATTATTGCGAAGTGATGGAGTTCCACGATAAAAATCAGTACGATATATCCATTGTCGGCTCTTACAGGCATTTCACTATTCCCTACGGGATATGCGAGATAGAAAAGGGCGGCCTCTTGAAGGGCATAACGGAAAAACCGGAATATGATTTTCTGGTCAATACGGGCATGTGCGTGTTGAAAAAAAGTGTTCTTGACCTTATTCCCGAGAACACGAAATTTCATATTACGGACCTTGTGTCGCGCGTGAGAGAGACCGGCGGAAAAGTCGGGGTTTTTCCGATAAACGCCAAATCCTGGATAGACGTGGGCGAGTGGGGCGAATACCGCAAATCGGTAAGCATATTGGGGCTTGAGCAATGAAGATGATCTTTTTCGGGCTCGGTTCAATAGGGAAACGCCACGCTGAGATACTGGCGGCGTCTCCCGGACATGAGCTCTTCGCGTATCGCAGCGGAGAGAAAGCGCGGGGTAATGATCTCGGGATAAAAGAGGTTTACTCCTGGGAAGACGTAAAGAAAACAGGCGCCGACATCGCGTTTATAACAAACCCGACTTTTTTGCATACGGACACGGCGATAAAATGCGCGGAACTCGGCATGAACCTTTTTATTGAAAAACCCGTGGCCGCTTCCGCGGAAAAACTGGCGCTCTTGATAGATACGGTGGATAAAAAAGGCCTGACAGCGTATGTGGCGTATAACCTCAGGTTTCATCCGGTTATTGAGTATCTTAAGGATCATCTTGCCGCAAAAAACGTAAGGCACGTATCGGTTTATAATGCTTCGTATCTGCACGGGTGGAGGCGCGGAACCGATCCGTTGAGATCATATTCCGCCTCAAAAGAAAAAGGCGGCGGGGTTATCCTGGATCTTTCGCATGAGTTTGATTACATAGAGTATCTTTTCGGAAAGATTGAGACGATGGACGGTGTTTTTGCGAAAGCCGGGGATGTTACTCTGGACGCCGAGGATTTTCTGGACGCGGTCATAAAAACGGAGAAAACCTGCGTTAATCTGCATCTGGACTTTATGAGTCAGCATACAGAACGGTCGTTGAAGATAGACTGCGCGGACGAGTTCATATTCGCGGATCTTATTACGAGCAGAATAGAAACGCATAAAGACGGTAAAGTCGCGGTCAAGAAATACGACTCGGGAACCTCTGAAACATATAAAAAGCAGTTGGAATACTTTTTGAAAAACATCGGCAACCGTAAAATAATGAATAATCTCGCTGAAGCAAGCGGATTATTCAGGAAAATTATCGCGTTCAGAAACGGAAAGAAATGAAGATACTGGCGACCATAGCCGCGCGGGGCGGTTCAAAAGGGGTAAAAAATAAGAATATCCGCCCGCTGGTGGGAAAACCCCTGATCGTATACACGATCGAGCAGGTCAAGAAATGGGGCAGGTTTGACGGGTTTATTGTTTCCACGGATTCCCCCGAGATCGCCGATGTCGCCGTTCGGCATGGCGCGGAAACGCCTTTTTTGAGGCCGCCGCAACTTGCGACGGATACCGCCGGAAAGATGGATGTTCTGCGGCATGCGTTGCGGAAAGCGGAAGAACATTACGGCATGAAGTTTGATGCGCTTCTGGATCTTGACGCGACCGCGCCGATCAGGACGGTAGAAGATATTGAAAACGCGGTATCACTGTTCAGGAATAAAAGGCCTGATTGTGTTTTTTCCGCTGTCAAAGCGCGAAAAAATCCGTATTTTAACATGGTTGAAGAAGACAGTAATGGGTTTGCCGTTCTTTGCAAAGAGGCGCCGCGTCAGAAAGTGTCCAGACGTCAGGATGCTCCGGCGGTGTTTGACATGAACGCTTCTATATATGTTTATGACAGGGATTTTTTGCTTGATGAGAACAATATGACGCCGTATGCGAAAAACGCGCTGATATCCGAAATGAGCGGGTTATCAGCGGTTGATATAGACACGGAAACCGATCTTAAATTTATTGAATTTCTGATCAAAGAGGGAATAGTGAAATTATGACGAATTACATGAAAAAATTCTCCTTGAAGAATAAAACCGCTTTTGTTACAGGCGGCGCGGGACTTATCGGCAGCGAGGTCACAAAAGCGCTCGCTGATGCCGGAGCGCATGTAATTATTCTGGATGTTGACAGCGAAAAAGGGGAGCGTCTCGCGGAAGAGATAAAGGCGTCCGGGAATAAAGCCGATCATGAATATTTTGATATCACGAAGACCGGTGAT
>JBDRNI010000058.1:0-2807 GCA_043811335.1 Candidatus Omnitrophota bacterium
ATTTTTCACGACACTTTCTACTTCGAACAATATCAAGTTCGCTATAAGGAGCATATTCAGAGACACTGGATTCTGCCATTCTTGGCCTGGACACTTGCACTTGATCAAACAGAATGGTTATCTCTCCAAGACACTGGAACCACTCCCGGACAATCGGTCAGTGTAAACAGGCAGCCACGTCCCTCATCATCATCGATTCGGCGTTCCTGCTTTCAAAAAATAAGAATATCACTGCTTCTCTATACGATATTAATTCAGAGTGATTTAAGGGAAATTGGAAAATTAACAAAGTCCCGACCTGCTTTGAATCTCAATATTTTTCTTCGTGTCTTTGTGGTAAATCCAGTATTTTTTTAACTTACTCATCACCAATCCGTTTAATCTGTGTTTCTTGAAAAATATCCCTGACCAGTTCATCAAACCTTCTGGCAATTATTTCCGTGGTGAATGTCCTATCGAAAAATTCTTTTATCTTCCGCGAATCATCATCTGAGATGCCTTTCCTCAATCTTTCCACCGCGGTAACCAGATCCTCAAAACTCTTTACAACTATACCCAGATCGTTTTTTGCGATTATCTCATCCGGGTCGACAAAGGACACAACAGGGATACCTCTTCTCCACGCCTGAAGAAAAGTATTGGATATACCTTCAAACTCCGCTGTACTGACCAGAAGTTTGGCTCCGGAAATAAGCCTGTCCGTTTCATCATATCCCCGCGGGCCGAAAACCTTGATCCCGGTACTTTCCGCCGCCGTATTTATCCTGATGTACCCACTTTTTCAGAACAACCGCTTGCTCTACCGCCTACCATCACAAATCTGTCATCGATTCTTTTCGCGAGTTCTACGAAGATCTCTGGCCGTTTTAGGGGCCTGTAATTCGCGACTCATATTATATGCCCTCCGGAATCATATGTCCGTTCCACCGGATCCATAGGATTCCTTAACAATACCCCCTGCCTGCCATAGTTTTCAGCCAGTATCCAGACCTGATAAGTGTTCTGGCATAACACCATATTCGCACCTTTCAACCCTGACAAGAACATCATATCATTTCGCAACCTCAGGTCCCACGAGTTCTTTTCGAAATCCCTGTCCGATCCGCTGCGATACAAGAACTTTTTATTGTTTTTTCTACAATAATCCGATATTATCGCGACAAACGGATCAGGACACATGAATACGTATCTAACTTTAGAAACTTAGCGCGAAAATTTACTTGCGTATTGTAATTCACATTGTATATCTATATTATAATGAGAAACACATTCTTTGCAAATAACCGCAAAATCTTCCACTTTTATTAATAATGGGAATATCTAAATTATTTAAACAATTATATCGTCTTATCCACTGGCATTCACTACAGATACTATGCCCGAAGGAAATACGCTGCTTATACCACGTTAACCCCTCATACATTACGGACAAACACCTGCCAGCCAATTCAGGGCAAAATCCAATCTCCAATTCGTATGGCCCGGAGATTGGAACCAGAAACTGGTACGAATAGAAGAAAATACTCTTTTCATTTCGTTATATAAACGGTTTCCCAGCAAAAAAACTGGCCCAAGATTTCCTAAAATACGACGCTCACTACAACACGATCAAGAAGGAAGGCTTTAAAAGCAACCGGGAACTCTATAAAGAAGGAAAGATCTTTAACCCCCTGTACCTTGATGAGATCACGGTCAACATAGGACGTGACGGACGCATCGTGCTGAACGACGACTGGCATAGATTCATCATCTCGTCCGCATGCTACATTCCGTGTTCGGACAGATATTTCTGGTTCTTTTCGATCCACATCAGCCCGCCGAGAAAGAGCCAGATATAATAGCTTTCTTCACTTGGATATAAACGGAACCCGGTATACGCCTGAAGGAGAAAGACCATTACACACATGAAAAAACCAAAACTATACGCGGAAGCGAATTTACTTTTACTTGTTTTATATATGATCCAGCTCCTTACCATAAGGTAAATGTAAAACCCCAGAAAACCCGCTGTTCCGAAAATTCCCATATCCAATAAACATTGCCTATACGCGCTATGCGGATGGGGCGGAAGATCCGGACGGTTAATATAGACCAACTTGAGATACGCATACCGTCCCTGTCCAAAAATTAAATTGTCCATTATAGCTTTATCTGTGGCTTCCCATGCTTCTTTCCTGCCGGATGTCACATCTCCGATAGTATATTCTTTGTCGCCCATTTGAACCCCTGTTTCAGTGCCATAAAAGATCCTTTTTTTTACTTCGAACGGCATCAGGAAGTTCCAAAAAATAAAAAAACCTATAATTGCCGCAACAGTAACTTTACCGCCCGCTTTTACCGCGAAAATCGTCAGCACAATAACTGCGGTAACATAACCCTGCCGTGAAAACGAGAACATGATAACCCAGATATAAATTCCATTCAGGATCCACGAAAATATTTTTTCCGATTTCGACCCGAACTTTATTGTCGCCATGTTCATAACCAAAAGAACCGCGAACATAAAACCTATGGAATTCTTATGCAGACCGGATACTCTGACTAAGCGCGCCGCGCTCTCAATAGTCCCGCCTCCACGACACAGGATCCATATCCCTAACATCAGACTCGCCAGTTTAATTATACGCAGATACTGTCGGAGGTCTTCCGGTTTCCTGAAAATATTGAAAGCCAGTATTCCGCACATAAATATCTGCATCGGCTTAAGAAAAGAATCCCGGAAATACGCAAACCAGTCGTTACCGTATAGATACCGCGCGGCATCCATGCCTCTTGCGGTAGAAATGAAATTCAAAACTATGAACACT
>JBDRNI010000059.1:0-2663 GCA_043811335.1 Candidatus Omnitrophota bacterium
AGTAAAGAATTTCGTCGCGGAATCGAACGGTCCGAACAGAACTTCCGATTTTTCGGCGATCGTAACCGCAGACGCTCTTTTCTCCACCACTTCACGCCAGACAATAACCGCGTTGAGCAGAACAAAAACGAATACAAGAAGGCATGCCGTCAGCAAATACCGTTTCGTGAACGGACGGACGATCATGACGAATAAAAAAATGATAACCAGCGCAAATGCTCCGGAAGCCATCCAGGTAAACTCGTCTACGGTGAAATTTTCGGAATACAGCCTTAACGGACGCCAGTTCCATAGTCCTTTTTCCTGAACGAGATCCCCTTTTATCTTTCTCCGGGCAAACTTGCAGTTATTGATAAGATCGGCGTCACGCGGCATGATACGCTTTGCCCTTTCGTAATTTAATACGGCCTCCCCCAATTCCCCCATTTTGAAATACGCGTTGCCCAGATTGTAATACATGGGTCCGCTTTCCATTCCGGATGCCCGTATTTTTTCGTATTCCTCTATAGCTTTAACATATTCGCCCTTCTCATAATAATCGTTCCCTCTGCTGAATGCAGACGAGGTTAACATGTTCCCTTTTTCTTCGGCTCGGCACGCCGTGATCCCTGTAAAAAATAAAACCGCAAAAAGGCATGTGCCCAACAGTTTTCCGTATTTCATCTCAAACACGTCTCCCATTTTCCTTTAATTTGGTCTTTTCCAGATAATCAATTATCTTTTTTACTTTTTCCAGCATTTCAACTTCTTCGTGCTTCCCGGGAGTCAAGGTGGCATATCTTGCCATCTCGCAGCCGGAAAAAACGCTCCTCAACATTTCAAGTATCCGTTCGTCACAGCCGGCCGGTTTAAGGCGGTTCTCGATAATCTGTCCCGTAACACTGCCCTTGGGAAGATTGAACCTGTTTCCCAGATATTCCTGAAGGGTTTTAAATACCGCGTCATAGAACAACAAGACATTATCGTGACCGAGACATGCGCGCGCCCGGGCCATACCGGCGCGGGCCTTTCTCGGAGCTTTTAAAAAGCGGGCATATCCCTTATCCGTAAGTATTCTTTCCCTTCTCTTGTAGATGCCGTAAAACCCCATTGCCAGCGCCAGAAGCATGAACTGGCCCGCCCAAAACAAAGGTTTCTGACAAAGAAAAGACCCTTCCGGGCACAGTCGGCCGGCGTTTTCTTTTATGTGGATTATATCGCTGCCGATTTCCTCCTGCGGATAGAATATTTGCTCCACGCCCGGCATTGAAACCATCTTTACCATTTGTTCGGATTCAGGTTGTTTCACCACTTCCACGGGGAACGGCCCCTTTTGTATGGTCACGTATCTCTCGGTCGCAGGATTAAAGAAAGTGAAGGATACTTCCGGAATTTCCGTCACCTTGTCCGTCTTTGGGATGATCACCTGCTCGTAAATCTTTCTATTTCCTTTTTTCGTCGCCCGCGGCTCGTAGGTTTTAATATCATCGGTAGATTTAAACAGGGGTGCGGTAACCGTATCCAGACTTCCGCTTCCCGATACTGTCATGCGAAGCGTGATGGGATCTCCCACTTTGGACTTCACCGGTTCAACGGAAACTTCCAAACCGAAAGATCCAACCGCGCCCTGAAAATCGGACGGCCTTCCCTCTTCCGGGAACGGCAGAACGGTAATGGGAACTGCATCCGCCTCCAACTCTACGGGATAGACATCGCTGCCGAATCTCTGTTTGAAAAAGTCATCGTCAAAAACACTTCTAGACGATATTGAAGACTGTCCCGGGATCGCCCGTTTGACCACCATCTTGCACCGGAGATGCGCCGGACCGATAACATAATCGCCTTCTTTTATGCCAAAAAGATTCTGTCGGAAAACCAGTAAGTCGTATCTCGCTCCGTGGCGGACTTCTTGTGTCCTTTCCGGTTCCGAGAATTCGTCTACCGAGAAACCTTCATGAGAATAAGTGGGGTATTCAATATCTTTCAACCCCAGTGCATCCACATACACCTTTATGGTAACAGGAACAACTTCGTTGATATATAACCTGTTCTTCTCTACTTCCATTACAAGAAATATCCTGTCGCCCCCGTACTGCGTTTTCTGCGCCGACATCGTCCGACTATTAGCAGACGATACCGCGGAAGATACCGGTCCTGAAACCGTTGCGGGGCGCTGAGGCATACGGCTCACGGTTAGTTCTACAGCCTCGGCCTTATACACCTCTCCACGGGTTTCCACAAAAAAAGGCCCTATTTTGTATTCCCCTTCTTTGCGCGGGATCACGAGGTATGTATATTTTACCGACTGGGATACCCGGCCGTTAACAACTGAAATTTTAGTGAAGGGGCCCACATATTTTATCTGCAGCCCGTTTATGGGAGGCATCTCCGGCACGTTTACATCTTTCTCTCCATACAGAGTGAGATACATGTAAATCGGGTTGCCGATGGAAACCCGGTTACTTTCAAGGGCTGCCTCAAACCTCACGTCCTCTCCTGCGGCATGCGCCGCAAAAAAGGAGGTTAAAAGCGCTAATGTTACAACGATTTTTTTCATGTCGTTACTATACTATCATACTAACGGTAATAATTATACTGTACGCTTACCCTGCACCACAAGCCAACTCGGCTTGGGTACAGGGCGAAGGCGGCCTTACAACTTACGTCACTTCGTTCCGTAAGTT
>JBDRNI010000060.1:0-3162 GCA_043811335.1 Candidatus Omnitrophota bacterium
ACAAAGCATGCGCAGTCATCACGAGTATCGATGAGCAAAGTCCGGACATCGCTCAGGGAGTAAACCCCGGCGGCGCCGGCGACCAGGGAATGATGTTCGGGTATGCTACCGGCGAGACCAAAGAGCTGATGCCTATGCCTATCACGCTGGCGCATGCTCTCACGAGACGTCTTGCGAAGGTCAGAAAAGAAAAACTTCTTGATTATCTCCGCCCGGACGGTAAAAGTCAGGTTACGGTGGAATATGATGATGGAAAACCAAAGAGAGTGGACGCAGTCGTTATAAGCGCCCATCATGATCATAAGGCGAAGATGAGTGATATACATAACGACATGAAGGCACTTGTGATAAAAGAGGTTATTCCGGCGCATTTAATGGACGCGGATACGAAAATATTTGTCAACCCCACGGGGAGATTTGAAGTGGGCGGTCCGCAGGGCGATACCGGCGTGACCGGCCGGAAAATAATAGTAGATACATACGGCGGTGTCGGAAGTCACGGCGGCGGCGCTTTCAGCGGAAAAGACCCGACAAAAGTGGACAGGTCCGCTTCTTACATGGCCCGCTATGTTGCAAAGAATATAGTAGCGGCCGGTCTTGCGGAAAGATGTGAGATCCAGTTCGCGTATGCCATAGGAGTTGCCGAGCCGGTCAGCGTAATGGTGAATACGTTCAATACCGGCAAGATCTCTGAAAAGATATTAATAAAGCTTGTAAGGGAGAATTTTGATCTTACTCCCGGGGGGATCATAGAGAAACTGAAACTCAGGCGGCCGATATACAAAAGGACGGCGGCGTATGGGCATTTCGGCAGGAATGAGGAGGGATTTACCTGGGAAGAGATCGACATGGCGGGCATTTTGAAGGAAAAGGCGAAATAATTATAGTGAGCAGTGATCAGTGATCAGTGAGTAGTGATCAGATCAGAAATTTGAAGATAGAAGTTGGGAGACAGAAATTCTGTCATTCCCGTGCAAACGGGAATCCATCCAGGATGTTTTTTTGGATCCCCGCTTGCGCGGGGATGACAAGAGATGTAAGGACACTGAAAAGTGCAAAGGAGAGTTTTGGTGGACGACTATAAGATAAAAGACATAAAGCTTGCCGATTTTGGGAGAAAAGAGATTGAGATCGCCGAGCATGAAATGCCGGGCCTCATGGCCTTAAGGGAGAAATACTCCGCAAAAAAACCTTTAAAGGGCGTGCGTATAATGGGGTCGCTGCACATGACCATCCAGACCGCGGTGCTTATTGAAACGCTTCTCGAGCTTGGCGCCGATGTGAGATGGGCGAGCTGTAATATCTTTTCCACTCAGGACCATGCTGCGGCCGTTATTGCCGAGGCCGGCGTGCCTGTATTTGCATGGAAAGGCGAGACGCTTGAGGAATTCTGGTGGTGCACTGAAAAGGCCCTCACTTTTCCCGGAGGAAAAGGGCCTCAGCTTATAGTGGATGACGGGGGAGACGCGACCCTGATGATGCAGCTCGGTGTTACCTCCGAGAAAGATCCTTCCGTGCTTGATAAAAAAGCCGATGGGGAGGATGAAGCCGAGCTTATCAAACTCCTGAAGAGAACCTTGGAAGAAACGCCCGGCAAATGGAGTAAAATGGCCGAAGAATGGGTAGGTGTATCGGAAGAGACGACCACGGGTGTTCATCGGCTTTATCAGCTGATGCAGAAAGGCGAACTTCTTGTTCCCGCGATCAACGTGAACGATTCGGTCACGAAATCAAAATTTGATAACCTTTACGGATGCCGTGAATCGCTTATTGACGGTATCAAGCGGGCGACAGACGTAATGGTTGCCGGCAAAGTGGCCGTTGTGTGCGGGTATGGCGATGTGGGAAAAGGGTCCGCTCAGTCTTTCAGGGGGTTCGGCGCCCGGGTGATCGTGACGGAGATAGATCCTATCTGTGCGTTGCAGGCCGCAATGGAGGGATTTGAGGTGGCAACGGTAGAAGATACTCTCGGGGTCGGGGATATCTACGTGACGGCAACCGGGAACAGGGGCGTCATCAGGATAGAGCACATGGAGAAAATGAAAGATCAGGCCATAGTGTGCAATATCGGGCATTTTGATAACGAGATACAGGTTGCTTTGCTTGAGGAATATCCCGGCATCCGAAAGATCAATATCAAAGCGCAGGTAGATAAATATATTTTTCCGGACAAGAAAGAGATATACCTTCTGGCGGAAGGCAGACTTGTCAATCTCGGTTGTGCGACCGGGCATCCTTCGTTTGTCATGTCCAATTCTTTTACAAATCAGGTCTTGGCCCAGCTGGATCTCTGGAAGAACAGGGGGAAATACGAGAATAAGGTGTATAGACTCCCCAAATATCTGGATGAAGAAGTGGCCAGGCTGCATCTTGATAAGATCGGTGTAAAACTCACGAAACTGTCATCAGAACAGGCGGAGTATCTCGGACTTCCCGTTAACGGACCGTTTAAACCGGAACATTATCGGTATTAAGCCAACGGCCTGTGAGGCAAAGAAAGAAAAAAACATGGAAAATAAAATAAAAAAGATAGGCGTGCTGACTTCCGGCGGCGATGCGCCCGGGATGAATGCGGCGACACGAAGCGTGGTGCGGAAAGCAGTATACGAGGGCATGCAGGTCGTGGGCATTCTCAAGGGGTTTGAAGGGCTGATCAACGGAGAGATCATAGAAATGAATTCCCGCAGCGTGAGCAATATCCTTTCACGCGGCGGCACGGTACTAAAAACCGCGAGGTCAAAAGAATTCATGACGGCCGAAGGCCAGGCAAAAGCCGTGAAAACCATAAAAAAACACAAAATAGACGCGCTCGTTATCAACGGTGGTAATGGCTCATTACAGGGCGGTCTTGCGCTTCACCGCGATTGGGGAATAAGAAACATGGGTATCCCCGGAACGATTGATAACGATCTGGGACATACGGATTTTACAATAGGAGCGCATACGGCCGTGGATACGGTTCTGGACGCTGTGGATAAGATCCGGGATACTGTTTCAAGCATGGAACGTATTTATGTAGTTGAGGTCATGGGACGCAAGGAACCATATCTCGCCGTGATGTCAGGTCTGGCTGCCGGAGCGGAAGAGGTGTTGTATCCCGGTAATGAATTAGATCTGGCGAGAATCATTTCTGAGATAAAAGAAGCCAAGGAAAAAGGAAAG
>JBDRNI010000061.1:0-2862 GCA_043811335.1 Candidatus Omnitrophota bacterium
ATGCTTAGATACATGACAGCGGGAGAATCTCATGGTAAGGCCATGGTCGTGATCCTTGACGGTGTGCCCGCGGGCCTGGCGCTTGACGAAAAATTCATTAATCTGGAACTGGCCCGCAGGATGATCGGTTACGGTCGGGGAAAACGCATGCTGATAGAGAAGGATAAGGTTGATATCATAGCGGGATGTCTCAAGGGTATGACCATTGGCAGCCCGGTCAGCCTGATGATCCGTAACAAGGATTACCGGATCGAGGAGCTTCCGGACGTGAAATGTCCCCGTCCGGGTCATGCGGACCTTGCCGGTATTCAGAAATACGGCCTGAAAGACGCGCGCGGTGTGCTTGAGAAAGCGAGCGCGCGGGAGACAGTATCCCGGGTGGCCGCGGGAGCGGTCGCAAAACTTTTGCTAAAGGCGTTCGGCGTGAAGATATTGAGCCATGTCACGATGATAGGCGGTATCGCGGCGAGCGCCGCCGGGAAACAGACGTTCAACGGGCTTTGGAAGCTTGCAGAAGCGTCCGATCTCAGATGCGCCGATAAAGAAGCGGCAAAAAGGATGCGCGCAGAAATAGACAAAGCCGCAAAAGCAGGGGATACGCTCGGCGGTTCTTTTGAAGTCGTAGCGGACGGAGTTCCTCCGGGGCTCGGGAGCTACGCCCAATGGGACAGACGTCTTGACGGCCGTTTAGCGCGTGTTGTCATGGCGATTCCCGGAGTCAAGGCCGTATCCATAGGCGCGGGCATAGAATGTGCTTCAAAAAAGGGTTCCGAGACGCATGATGAGATAGCATACGATAAAGACAAAAAGATCTTTTACAGATTGTCTAATAACGCCGGAGGCCTGGAAGGCGGAATGACTAACGGGATGCCCGTCGTGATCAGGGCGTTCATGAAACCGATCGCGACGCTCGCGAAACCCTTGAGGTCGGTTGATATCGTTTCAAAAAAGAAAAGCACCGCGGCCGTGGAACGCGCTGATGTCACGGCGGTACCCGCTTGCGGGGTCATCGCGGAATCGGTGGTGGCGCTTGAGATCGGTTCGGCGTTTCTCGATAAATTCGGCGGTGATTCCGTTGAAGAATTACGGCGGAATCATGAGGCATACATGAAACAGCTCAAAAAAATGTAAGAAAGGCCATGGGATCTTGGAATGAAGAATATAGTGATCGTCGGATTCATGGGGACAGGAAAGACCGTGGTCGCGAAACTCCTCGCCGAAAAAACCGGAATGAAATATGTCAGCACGGATAAGATGATCGAAGAACGAGAAAAGAAAACTATTAAAACCATATTTAAGGAAAAAGGTGAAGAGTATTTCAGAAAAATTGAGAAAGAAATAGTAAGGGATGTAAGTTCCGGATCCGGGCAGATCATAGACGCCGGCGGGGGAGTCGTTCTGGACGGAGAGAACATGAAAAATTTGAAATTTTCCGGCATCGTGGTTTGTCTCTGGGCCGACCCCGGCGTCATACACAAACGCACCGTAAAATACCGCACCAGGCCTCTCTTGAACGTTCCCGACCCCGAAGAACGCATTAAAGAGCTTATGGATTTACGTCGCCCGTTGTACGAACAGGCTGATTTTCAGGTTGATACTTCCGCGCTTGATGCTGCGGAGGCGGCCGAACAAATAATGAAAGTTGCAGATGAAAAAGACAAATAAAGACGTTATTTTGAAAGAGGGGCTTTTCAGGAAGCTGGTGGAGAATATCAATGTTCCTGTCATGGTCACGGATAAAAAAGAAAAGATCGTTCTTGTTAACGGAAAATATCTTGATTTTTTTCAACTTGACGAACGTAAGGTTATCGGCAGGTCCTGGCCCGATGTAATTATTCCGGAACGCGGCCACAGGGAAGCGCACAAGATCTTTGACTACATGAAAAAGGAAAAAACGTTTGTGCGGTTTGACGCGTCCGGCCTTGAACAGGGTCAAGAAGCAGGAAAATGCATGTCTTGGACAGCTATTCCGATGGAATCGGAAAATTACTTTTTCTTCATGTTTGTAGAAAAGGAGGAAAGTGATACTCCTGAAGGTAACGTCATCAAGAAATATAAACATACTCCCGATCTGACAAAAAAAACTTATCGTTGTATTGTGGAAATGTTTTTTGCGGCTCTGAGAACCGGGGAGCCCGGCACCGCCATACATTCTGAGCGGATCATGTCGTTTGCCGTACCTCTCTCGCAAAAACTGGGCCTGAGTCCGGAAAAGATTGAAAGGATCAAGGTCGCCTGTCTTCTTCATGACCTGGGAAAACTGGCTATAGATGAAAAGATACTGTTCAAGGCGGGAAAACTGAATAAATGTGAATTTGAGAAGATAAAAGAACATCCGCACATGGGGGCCGTGATAGCGAATCTTTTCTATTTTCTGGAAGATATTATTCCCGCCATGGTCGATCATCATGAGAATTATGACGGAAGCGGGTATCCGTCCGGTATAAAGGGCGAGGAGATCCCCATGGAAGCCAGGATCTTGAGTGTGGCGGACGTTTATGAGGCATTGACCGCGGATCGTCCGTATCGGAAGGGATTTTCGGTTGAACGCGCGATAGAAATAATGGAGAAAGAGAAGGGCCACAAGCTTGACCCGAAGATCACTGATATTTTTTTGCACATGGTGCGCGGAGGGGAGTTCAAAAAAATAAAATGAGTTTTTCGCCGAATAAGACATGCCTTGATATTATTGCGCTTCTCTTCGTAACCGAGCTCGGCCCGAAGAGCATAGTAGAGCTGTTAGAGAAAACGGACGAAAGTGAGGAGATCTTTCATCTTTCGGAGAAACGTTTCTCGGAAATCACCGAGAAAAAACCGGCATTGTGCCGGGCGGTGAGGACAGTCAGGACTTCAAGGGAATAT
>JBDRNI010000062.1:0-3063 GCA_043811335.1 Candidatus Omnitrophota bacterium
AAAAATATTTCTTGTATCAAATATCAGTTCTGCATTTTTGGCTATAAGCCCGTAATCCAGTCCGCTGTGATCAGCCGCTATCAGGACCAGATCCTGTTCCTTTAAAAAATTACGCGTAAGGCACCGCGACTTCATCTTTACCCCGTGAAGATCCAAATAAGGAATATGCGGGTCATGATAAGAAATAATCGCTTTTTTCTTCTCTAATATCTTTATGATCTCAAGAGCCGGCGATTCTCTGAGGTCATTCACATCCTTTTTATATGTCACGCCTATCACGAGAACTCGCGCATCTTTGAGTTTTTTACGGCGGTCTTTTAACTGCTTTGCCATTTTTTCAACAACATGCTCCGGCACCATGCGATTGATCCGGGCGGCCAGATCTATCAAGCCGGTTCGGAATCCTACGGTTCTGGCTTTCCATGAAAGATACATGGGATCGGCCGGAATACAGTGCCCGCCGATACCGGGTCCCGGATAGAAGGGCATGTAGCCGAACGGTTTGGTCCGCGCCGCCTTTATTACCTCCCACACGTCTATATCCAATCTATCACACAGCATTGCGAACTCGTTGATCAGAGCTATGTTAACTATCCTGAACGTGTTTTCAAGAAGCTTGGTTACCTCAGCTACTTCCGGGCTTGAAACGCCGACGACCCGTTTTACCACAATTGAGTAGAGCAACCTTGCAAGTTCCGTAGCTTTTTTCGTCATGCCTCCGACGACCTTCGGTATGTTCGTAAAACTATATTTAGGATTCCCCGGATCGATCCTCTCTGGGGAAAATGCCAGATAAAAATCTTTATCCAGGATATATCCGCTCCGCATCAGTTCCGGCAGGATCACGTCACGCGTCGTCCCGGGATATGTAGTGCTTTCCACTATTATCAGCTGTCCCGGCCGCATTCGCTTGCTTAATGAACGGCCGGCATGAATAATGTAGGAAATGTCGGGTGTTTTTATTTTCCTGAGAGGCGTCGGCACGCAGATTATGATCACATCGGATTTGCTCAACACCTCATCCTTGGTCGTCGGAAAAAATCTCCCCGTAGCCAATATGTTTCGGATCGTTTTGGAAGAAATATCGTTGATGAACGAGGTCTTATTTTTCAGCTTCCTGATGCGGCCGGCATTTGTGTCAAACCCGTTGACTACAAACCCCTTTTTGCAAAATTCAATCGCCATAGGCAGCCCCACATATCCAAGCCCAACAACAGCAATAACCGCCTTCCTTTTCCTTATCTTCTCTTTTAACTCGGTATAAGTGCTCATATAAGGATCCTCTTGTTAATAAAAATATATTCTGGGGACATGCCTGGAGCACCCCTACATAGCGAGCCCACAACAGGCGTGTCCCCAGAACCTCGGTACATGCTCAAACTTTCGACTGCTCTACTGCTCTGCGCATCTTGCTCTCCGAAGGGCAAAACTCGACATCCCCGCGCCCAACTCCCGCATATCTAAACCCCATGCTCCGCAGTTTTGCCGGGTCATATATATTTCTGCCGTCAAAAACAACCGGCTGCTTCATGCTCTCCTTGACCCTCGCCCAATCAATCTCCTTAAATTCGTTCCATTCGGTCATGAGAACCACGCAGTCCGCTTCGCGCGCGGTTTCATAAACATCTTCGCAGTAAACGATCCTGCCTGCGAGTTCTTTTTTTGATTTCTCCATGGCAGCCGGATCAAATGCCTTTACATTTGCTCCTTCAGACAGAAGCCGTTTAATTATGTCTATTGACGGAGCGGAACGAATGTCGTCCGTATCCGGTTTAAAAGCCAGTCCCCATACCCCTATGACCTTATCCTGCAAGTTCCATAACATCTTCCTGATCTTGCGGATCGCGAGCTCCTTTTGCGCTTCGTTGATCTTATCCACTTCTTTCAACAGATCAAACGTGTGTCCCAGACTTTCGGAAATATGGATAAAGGCCTTCAGATCTTTAGGAAAACACGCGCCGCCGAATCCGATCCCGGCTTTAAGGAAATGCCTGCTTATCCGGGGATCCAGACCTATACCCTCCGCAACGGCGTCAATATCGGTTCCTACACTGTCACATATGTTGCTCACGGCGTTAATAAAAGATATCTTGGTGGCAAGAAAAGAATTAGCCGCGTGCTTTATTATTTCGGCGCCTTTTATGTTGGTAACAACGATCTTCGCGTTAAGAGGCGCATACAATGCCTTTAACATTTTCTCGGCTTCTTCCGTCTCAACGCCTATCACCACTCTGTCGGGTTTCATGAAATCGTCTATTGCCGATCCTTCCCTGAGGAATTCCGGATTTGAGGCAATATCAAATGCTTGGCCGGTTTCCTTAAACGTGTCTATCGTGCGTTTTACCCACTCACCGGTTTCCACCGGAACCGTGCTCTTTTCGACAATAAGTTTATAGGAATTCAGACCTTTTGCTATTGTCCGGGAAACTTTCTCTATGCTCGTAAGATCGGCGCTCCCATCGTCCCTTGAAGGTGTCCCCACGCATATGAATATCACGTCGGAAGATCTTACGGCTGTTTCTATATCCACGGTAAAAGTCAACCGCCCGTCCCGGCTATTCTTCTTCACGAGCTCTTCAAGGCCGGGCTCATATATGGGCATGCCGCCCTTGTTTAACAGGTCAATCTTCCCCTTATCGTTATCCGCGCATATGACGGTATTCCCCAGATCGGCAAAACACGCCCCAGTCACCAGGCCGACATACCCTGTTCCGATTATCGCCAATTTCATTGGAAATACTCCTTCTCTTCACATCAGCTGAATGATATTTGTAGTTATTATACGAACTGCCGCCGGACGATGATTATAGCATATTGATGGCTGAGCCGCAATAGTGTCCTATACAACATACCCGCGGAAGCCAGCGGCCTTGCCATTAGGCAGGGCTCCACACTGCATGCCCCCCCACAACAGGCGTGCGTGCCCTACACCAAAGTGGTACAGGGTCACCAGAACTTCAGTAACGTCAATAAGTTAAGAATTAAATACTTGTTTTAGATGTGGTTGGGCGCAAAGGGGGTCTCTATTTATCTTTTTTTCTTGTTAACTGCAATAAGAACCAT
>JBDRNI010000063.1:0-5192 GCA_043811335.1 Candidatus Omnitrophota bacterium
TGAGAGGGGTATCTGCATAATAGTTTCTTTCGGTTCAATCATGTTTGGCATTATATAACATTCCTGAGGGTTAGGTCATATTTTTTTAAAGACCCTTCATAAAACCCACTATTAGCTTTAACATAACTCTTTCACTCATAATCTCTTACAGCGCCATCAGCGCCGCGAAGGCCTTTTCTTGATAATACCGTCCCTACCGTCATCCATACGATCTTAAGGTCCAACAGAAAAGACCGGTTCTCTATATACCATACATCAAGCTTTATACGCTCTTTCCAGGAGATAAGGTTCCTCCCATTCACCTGGGCCCATCCGGTAAGGCCGGGTTTCACCGTTAATCGTTTTTTCTCAAACTCGGAATATCGCGCCACTTGATGCGGCACCGGGGGACGCGGCCCCACAAGGCTCATTTCGCCTTTCAGAATATTGATAAGCTGGGGAAGCTCGTCTATACTCCATTTGCGTAAAAACGCTCCAAAACGGGTAATGCGGGGATCATCTTTCACGATCTCGATCCCGGCTCCCATTTTTGCGGCGCCGTCTACCATGCTCCTGAATTTATACTCGGCAAATTCCACGCCGTCCTTCCCGACCCGCGTATGCTTAAAAAAAACAGGGCCTCTTGAATCACGTTTTATGAGAAGGGCAATAAGAATAAAAACCGGGCTCAGTATGATCAGGCCGAAAAGAGCCGATGTGAGATCAAATATTCTTTTCATCCGTAAGCTTCCCGTATATTTTTAATTCTCTCTCTAAAACTATTTTTTCGTCAAACTTCTCTTCCGCTCTTTTCCGGCCTGCCCTACCCATTCTGCCGGCAAAATCGTTATCAGACAATATCTCTTTGATCGCGCAGGCAATGGCCCTCGTGTCGGCTACGGGAACCAAGCGCCCGGTCACACCGTCTACAACCTCTTCTCTAGAGCCTCTTATGTCCGTGGCGATTACGGGCCGCGCGCATGCCATGGCCTCTATAACACTTCTCGGCATGCCTTCTCTGTGAGACGGCAATACGAAAACATCCATGATATTGTAGAGAGCCGGAAGATCCTCCCTGAATCCCGCAAATATAATACTATTCTCCAAGGCATTATCGGAGATGATTTTTTTTAAGGCACCCGCGATGCCGGTATCCCTGTCGCTCTTTAAAGTATCTCCAACTATCAAAAGCCGCGCTTCGGGAATAACGGTTCTCACCTCGCCAATCGCCAGAATAAGTTCCTCAATACCCTTTTCCCTGACAAGGCGGCCCGCAAACCCGATAACTTTATCCTGTTCCGATATGCCTAAAGAACTTCTCAGATCTTTATCCGGTAAGGCGGGTTTAAACCTCTCTATATCCACGCCATTGCTTATCCATTCAATCTTGTCTTTTCCTATAATGCCCTCATTAAACGCGGTTTTCCGGTCCTCTCGGCTTTGCGTGAGCAGCATGTCCGTAAAAAAGCGGCCCATTATCCTTTCTATCCCGATAATAACGCTTCGCTTGAACGCCTGCATGTTCTCATGAAAATAAAAACCGTGAGCGGTATATATGATCACGGGGACTCCGGCAAGCCGCGCGGCCAGACGTCCCAGGACGCCGGCAACCGGGCTATGGACATGAACTATATCAAATCTGTTCTTCCGGATAAATCCATAAAGAGCAAAAAGCGTTCTCAAGTTACCCGGAAGATGGATCTTTCTGTCGATCTGTATCGCCGTAATAACATGCCCTTTTTCCCGCAATTCACTTACATGGCTCCCGTCCGAACAAACCGCCTGAACATCATACCCTTCTCCCTTCAACGCGTTGACAAGCGGAAGCAGCATGAATTTTACCGTGACATCAACCGCGGCAATTTGAAGGACCTTTATTTTTCGCAAGACCAACTCCTCTTCCATGATTGGAACATCAGAACATCCCACAACGGATAGTGATTGTCTTTTTTACCGTACAGATGTTCTCTCCAAATACGCCGCACCAGATCGGGATCCAGGATCGCCTCGTCTTTTATTTTTTTCCTATCCAGCAGGTCTTCCGCCCAATCCCGCAGATCACCCCTGAGCCAGTCGCCGATCGGGACGCCAAATCCCATTTTAGGCCGGTCAAACAACTTTT
This sequence comes from Candidatus Omnitrophota bacterium, assembly GCA_043811335.1. Taxonomy (GTDB): domain Bacteria; phylum Omnitrophota; class Gorgyraeia; order Tantalellales; family Tantalellaceae; genus CAZGOZ01. The sequence goes on from JBDRNI010000063.1 coordinate 2,102, forward strand.
CATCAATATATTTGCTCAATATCCTACGCAATATCCATTTGCCCTTGCCGTTCCTTATTTTCATTGAAAGCGGTATTTCCCGGGAAAACCCTACAACGTCCCTCGCCAGAATAGGCGCCCTTGTCTTCAATCCAGCGGCTTCAGATGCTTTCGTGACTTTAATCATGCCATCGTCCGGAAGGTACGTAACCATATCAAGGAACATCATCCTATCAATAAAACACGGGATTTTATCCGCCAGACCGCTATCAGACAACAACGTTGCTGGTTCGCTGGATCCAATTACCAGCTCTGAAGGTTTTTTCCAGTGTGATACGAGGGTAAGATACAACTCATCTTTAGAAGCGGACGCTAAAATGTCCGATAGCTTATGCAGCTTGTTTCCGGGAAGCCTAAACCCCGGAACCCTGCCCGCAGTAAAGAATGAATTCCCTCCTGACATCCTGTCCAGTCCCGTGGCAGAAACGGACCTCATCCGGGAAGCACACCATCTTTTTACGGGAGAGGGCAGTCTTTTTGTCAAGTTCCAGATCTTTTCCGACCATAAATACCTGTTATACCCCCCGAACAGTTCATCGCCACCGTCACCGGAAAGAGATGCGTCGACATGCCCTTTAACAAATTGAGAGATCATAAAAACGGGCACCTGAGATGAATCAGCAAAGGGTTCATCGTATATATCCGGCATTTTCGAAATTACGCGCAGAACATCCTTTGAAGTGACACGATGCTCCATATGTTTTGAACCGATACAGTCGGAGATCCTCCGAGCGTCTTCCGACTCATCATACTCTTTTTCATGCATACCGAGGCTGAATGTTCTAACAGCTGTGCCCCGCGCTTTCTGTGCTAAAACCGCTATAAGCGAAGAATCTATTCCACCGGAAAGAAAGATCCCGGTTTCCGTGTTTCCCGTCATCCGGACATCAATGGCTTTAGTGATCAGATCTTCCAATTCGCGGCACTTTTTTTTCTCAAAACAGGAAGACAACGGCTCCTTCCGGGTGTCCTGAAACGTTTCCATTGCATTCCAGTAACTGTTCGTTCTCACGCTGCCGTCTTTCCCCGTCACCGCATAACTTGCCTGTTCGAGTTTAACGATATTCTTGTATATTGCGTGGGGCGTAGGGACATATCCATATCTAAAAAACAACGCAAGAGAATTTCTGTCAATATCCGGAACAAAAGCATCATGCGCACAAATAGCTCTAAGTCCTGACGCGAAAAATAAAACACCGTTTTGAATGCCGTAATAAAATGATTTTGCCCCGATCCTGTCTCTCGCAAAAAAAAGTTTTTTATCTTCTTTATCCCAGAGAACAAGATTAAATGCCCCGTCAAATTCTTTTAATGCCCGTTCCATCCCCCATTCCGAAATCGCGTCCATTACGATCCCTGCATTGTTATCATGCCCTGTCATGCCGGCGCGCTGTTTTTCGCCGCCCAATTCTTCATTTATTTCTCCGGCATTATAGATCTCACCGTCAAGAGCTATAACGTACCGCCCGCGAAGCGACTCAACCGGACCGGGGGTGAAACCCGGAATCCCCCCAAAAGATCCTCTTTCATAACCGAATATGATACCCTGTTTTGTATCTTCCCAGCAATTTCCGGCAGTAGTTGCGAATTCTCCCGAACAAGACATACCGGCCATTCTCAGAAACCGGCCCTTAAGCGCCCTTTCCGGGCCGCCCGAGTTGATCTTCCAAAAACCGGCTATTCCGGACATTCCGCTTTCCTTTCCATGGCAAGGCTTTCAAAAAACATCAACACACCTCAATCCTGACTTTACATGCCTGCCGAACGCCGCCGTGGCTGAGATCAAAAATAGGGCTTTTATGTTGAATCGGTTTTCCCCGATCGCCAAAATGAGTTCGTTCTTTGATTTTTCATGATCGCCAAGACGTAAATAACCTAAGGCATAAGAAAAATGAATGTTTGAAAAGCATTTTTTTCTAAAAATTATCCTTAACTCGGGATTTCGCTTGAAAGCCTTCTCCAGAACGAAAAAACTTTCCTTTATGGACCGGGCCAAATAACCATCGGAATACCTCTCCGGCGGTTTATATAACAGCGTGAGCGCTTCCGGAACATATCCGGCCTTCCCCTTTTCGGCCAGTCTTATCCACATATCCCAATCAGCCGGATGAAAAATTGTTTCATCAAAAAATCCGGTTTTATCAAAATACGGCCTTTTTACGACGACAGTTGAATTGCAGACAAAATTATGCAAAAGCAGGTCTTTCCCGATATTCCCGGAGGGGCATTTTTTGAATCGCGGATATTTTCCTAAAATATTGCCGTCACCGTTCGTAAAATATACCGGTGTATAGACAAAAACCGTATCCGGATATTTTTCAAAATATTTTATGGATTTTTCTATTTTTTCGGGGAGATACATGTCATCGCAGTCCAGAAAGGCGAGATAATCGCCTTGGGCCGACCGTATCCCCAGATTGCGCGCGTTGCACGCCCCGCCGTTCTCCTTGCGTATATACCGTATTTTATCGCCAAAAGAAGCCATGCGCCGGGCGGTCTCATCCGTGGAGCCGTCATCTACAACGATAATCTCTATATTCTCATACGTCTGACCCAGAACGCTTTCCACCGTTTTCACGGTCAGATCCGCTTTGTTATACGCCGGGATTATTACGCTTACCTTTTTCGTCATACCGTTTTTTCTATTTTTTGTTTCTATTTTCTTCAATATATATCCGCAGGGACTCTTCCCAATGCGGCATGTTGTTAAGACCCATCAATTCCAGGTTGCGGTTTTCCAGCATTTCGGAACGCGCCCGCGGGGCGGGCAAGGGAAATCTGGATGAATCAACCGGATCAACTTTCACTGTCTCCGCGAGGTGCATGTACTCAACTATTTTTGCGGCCATGTCATATCGCGAACATGTGCCTTTGTTTACCATGTGATATAATCCGTATTTTCCCGAGTTAACGACACTCAGGAGATTCGCGGCAAAATCCCTGGTAAAGGTAGGCGTTCCGAATTTATCTGAAACGGCCATGAGTTCTTTTTTTCCGTCCTTTAATTGCCGGATGATCTTATAGACAAATTTCTTGTCCAGCTCCCATCCGC
>JBDRNI010000064.1:0-5471 GCA_043811335.1 Candidatus Omnitrophota bacterium
GTCAAACATGAGTTCATCAAAAATCTGCACTCTCGTTACAGAAAAGAAGGAATTATCATCCCATATCCCATCAGAACACTGGATTGGAACGATAATTCCTCACCCCTTAAAATAGCCCAGTAGGGGCGGGGTCACCCCGCCCTTTGCTCCGCGCGATTCATAACTGTATTTGTATAGGACGCATTGGGAGTGTTTCTACTATACAGTCCGCCTGAGCCAGATAATCAGAAATGAAAGGCGACGCCGGACCGAGCCGCTCTTCGTTCACAGGCGCGGATTTTGTACCGTTTGCGATTCCAAACCTTCACAGTGTCCCCATTTTTAAGATTAAACCTGTCCCCGTCGCGGTTAACCGTTTTTTTGACGGCCTCGAACGCTGCGGAGAATTGCTGCGAGTCCTGTCGCGGGAGGCGAGTCTTAGAAACCGCCGAAAAATCATTACACAGTATTTGTGTAGGACACGTTGGGAGTATTTCTACCGGACATAGTCCGTACGAAACACTCCCAACGCGTCTTTCTCGGTAATATGTAGTGTAAATGATGGGGGTGTGGTTTTTTTATGGCTACTTGGGGAAGGGAATCCCGGGGGCTTTTTGGTGTCGTCAGCGCGAAAAGCAAATCGCAAAAACGGTAACACGATTTTGCGCTGTCTGCTCTATGATTTTTTCTTGCGGATGAAACGCTCCGGTAGGTGCTGATAATATGCTACTTCTTCTTTTTTTTCTCTTTTTTCACATCCCGCGGCGAATATCTTGCATTTTTTTTCAAGTTCATCGTAAGTGATCTTGTATTTTTCATCGTCAAGCTCACCGGAAGAAAGCATTTTTGCCAGAGCCCGTATTCTGAGACGGTCAAGTCCCCACACTTTGGATGAGAGCTGGTCCGGCCTGCCGCCGTCTTTTATCGTCAACGCTTCGGGGATAAGTTTAACCGCGTATTTGGCTGTCGCGCGCAGCCAGAGATCATAATCTTCGCAGGCCTCCATGTCTTCATCAAAAGTTCCGATGGATTCAAAGACATCTCTTTTTATTACAGCGGTTGAGGCGCCTATGCAGCAGAGCCGAACGGCATCGCCATAGACAAAACCGGAAGGTTTTTTGTGTTTCTTCTTCTGGGGCAGGACGCGCCCGTTCTTATACCAAACTTCCTCGGTGTGAAATATTTTGATATTCGGAAACTTTCTTATATACGCGGCTGTTTTTTTTAGTTTTTCTTCGGTCCAGCGGTCGTCGGAATCAAGAAAGGCGATAAATGCGCCTTTTGACAGGCCGATGCCTTTGTTTCGTGCCGATGAGACGCCTCGGTTTGCCTGCTTCCGATAAACGATACGTTCATCCCTGAAAGACGAGATCAGTCCTTCGGTCCCGTCGTCGGATCCGTCATCAACTACGATAAGTTCCAGGTCTCGCGAGGATTGGCGCAGGACGGATCGGACGGCTTTTTCAATGAAACGCGCCCGGTTAAAAGTGGGAATGATCACCGAAAAAAATGGTTGAGGCCTCATGTCTTATTTCACGCTCTCTAACAACGCGCGCGCTTTATCCAGCGTCTCTTCATGTTCGGATCCGGGATCGGAATAAGCAGTGATCCCGCCGCCGACATGAAAATAGACGTCTTTTTGTTTCATGACCATGGTGCGGATCGCGATATTGAGATCCATCGTGTCATGAAAACTTAGATACCCTATAGACCCCGTGTAGATCCCCCTTTTCGTGGGTTCAAGCTCGTCTATTATTTCCATGGCGCGTATCTTGGGACAACCCGATATGGATCCGCCGGGAAAGGCGGCTTTTATCACGTCAATGGGGCCGGCACCCTTTTTTATGGCGCCTTTCACGACGGATATCGTCTGGAACACCGTCGGATATGTTTCCACTCTTCTGTGTTCGGCGACCTCAACGGAACCCGGGACCGCGATCTTGCCGATGTCGTTTCTTTCCAGGTCTACGATCATGGAAAGTTCTGCGTCGTCCTTGCGGCTTTTTATCAGTTGGTTTTTGAGGATGCGGTCTTTTGCGCGAGTAGCGCCGCGCGGCCGCGTGCCTTTCATGGGCCTGGTTTCAACCGCGCCGTGAGCCATTCTGAGAAAAAGTTCCGGTGATGAGGATATTACCTTGCAGTCCTTAAAATTCAGATAAGCGCTGAACGGGGCAGGGTTTATTTTATTCAGCCGCAGATACAGATCGTAAGGCGCGCCCGTCCACATTGTATGGAATCTTTGAGCCAGGCACGCCTGATAAATGTCGCCGGCACGGATATAATCAATGACTTTTTGGACGGACCGCATGTAGCCGTTTTTTGAGAAATTTGATACCGGTTTTGAGCGTCCGGGATCTCTATTTTTGGGGGGAATGGTCCGCGAGGAAGAGGACTCCAGCTTTTTTTTGATCTCTTTTATTAATTGTGAGGATTTTTCATGTCTTGCCGAAGAAAAGTCCAGAACGCTTATAAATGCCCGTCCCGGCAAAAAATTATCGTAGATGATCAACGTCCGGTAGAAGACAAAACATATGTCGGAAAGGCCGAGATCATCTTTTGCTTTAGGCGATGTGTGTTCCAAAATATCTTTGAGGTCGTACGAGAGGTAACCGATGCCTCCGGCGATGAAGGGCAGGGACGTACGGTTTCGAACTTTGCATGAGGCGAGAACGGACTGCAGACAGTCAAACCCGTTTCCCTTGAACGGCAGTTTCCGTCCGGAAAGATCAAGGTCAAGTTTTTCGTTTTTGCCTTTCAGGGAAAGAAAAGGTTCTAAGCCGATAAATGAATATCTCCCCGCGTCAGTTCTTAAAGAACTTGAAAGAAGCGCCGCCCCCGGCATTTCCGCAAAAGGCGTAAAGGCCTCTTCGGGAGAACGGGCGGTCTTGATCTCCTCTATAGCCGGGTCAGGGTTTATCTCGGGAAAATATTTTCTCATTTTAGAAGTCTATAAAGTTTTTTATAAATTTTCGCCCATTTTCCGTGAGAAACGATTCGGGGTGGAATTGAAGCCCAGTTAAGGGCCACTTCCGGTGCCGGACGGCCATTACGGTGCCGTCCGCGGTCCGGGCGGTGATCTCCAGCTCGCGCGGCAGTCGGACGGTCTTCAGGGAATGATACCGCGCTCCCATGAAGGGGGATGGGATCCCGCGGAATATTCCTTTTCCGTTGTGATGGACCGGCGAGGACTTTCCGTGCACGATGCGCCTCACGCGGGCCAGTTTCCCTCCGAAAACAGCCGCGATGCACTGGTGTCCCAGACATACTCCGAGTATCGGGATGCGCGGGCCGAATTCTTCTATGATCTTGTTTGAAATTCCAGCGTGGTCAGGAGTTTTCGGGCCGGGGGAAATGATTATCTTTTCCGGGTTTAAACGCGCGATCTCTTTTATGCCGATCTCATCGTTGCGTTTAACCAGCAATTTTATTCCCTCATCGGCAAACGCCTGATACAGGTTATAAGTGAAGGAGTCATAGTTGTCTATAAGAAGGTACATGGGTTTCAAATGTAAAATTTAAAAAGTAAAATGTAAAATTAGTGTGAGATTCAGAGTGCTCTCATTTTCTTGAGTGTTTTGACTACTTCGGTTGTTATGCAGTCGGGGGTTGATGCCCCTGCCATGATGCCTGTTTTTTTAATGTTTTTAAACCATGAGGGTTTGAGATCTTTAGCGCGATCTATCCAGTATGTTTTTTTGTTTATGCTGCGGGATATTTCATAAAGCCTTTTCGTGTTAGCGCTGGTTTTAGACCCGATTATGAGAACCAGATCGTTTTTTTTAGAAAGGGTCTTTATCTCGCGCTGTTTTGTCTTTGTCGTGGCGCATGTCGTGTCATAGAGTTTTATCCGGGGTATGATCTTTTTCAGATGTTTCATTATGCCGTCTATATTCTTTCTCGTCTGGGTTGACTGGGTTATAACCGCTGCTTTTTTCAAGCCGGCCAACAGCTTGAAAGGGATGTCAGAGGGCGATTCCACGGTTACGGATCTTTTTTTTAATTGTCCTGCTATGCCTTTCACTTCGTCATGATTGTTGTCGCCGATTATTATTATGGTATTATTTTTTTCGAGCCGGCGCGCTATCTTGTAGATATCTTTAACTTTCGGACAAGTCGCGTCCACGACGGTATATCCCGAGGCCTTTGCCATCGCGAATGTTTTTTTCGGGGCACCATGCGCCCTTATTATCAGAGTAGAGGCGCTAACCCGTTTTATACGGCTGATCTTCTTTATTCCCCGTGCCTCCAGCCCGCGGACGACAAAGCCGTTATGCACTATGTCTCCCAGCACGCAGACGGAAGGCTTCTTCGCGGCAAGGTTTTCGGCGACATTGATCGCCCGCCTTACGCCGAAACAAAAACCGGAGCTTTTTGCGACGTTTATCTTCATGGGGTTCCCGCGTCTATTCCGGGGGAAATGTTCTGTATCAGGCGATAAATTGTTGCCTTGTAGTCCGGATCCATTCGCAGTCCGGCGCAGATCTTTTCCGCCTTTGAAAGAAGGGATCGGATCTTATCAAGGCAATACCGTTCCGCTTCGGATGAGGTGATCAGTTGTTTGAGTTTTATGAGGTCGCCGCGGGTCTTTTTATTTTTCGCGAGAAGCTGTTCAAAGAGTTTCTTATCTTTTCCGGAAAGATCCTTGTGCGTTTTCCAGACAAGGAGCGTTTTTTTTGATTCGGCGAGATCTGAAAGAACGGGTTTTCCCGTTTTTTTGCTTGAAGAGAATATATCCAGGAGATCATCCTGTATCTGAAATGCCACCCCTAATGCGGTGCCCAATCTTAACAGTTTTTGCTCTTCGCCGCGATTAGCGCCGCCGCTCAGCGCGGCGCCGATAAGAAGAGGCGCTTCAAAAGTGTATTTTGCCGTTTTCATGGTGTAGGTGTAGAGAACATCTTTTTCCGTAACTTTCCTGATATTGCGCACGTTATTCACGACGTCCGCGAACTCGCCCATGCCCGTAGATGCCGCCGCTCCGGCAAGTAACGCGACTGCGCGTTCCTTACGGATGCTCGGCACGTTAAGCGCGAGGAGCGATCCCACCGCCATGGCGAAGATTATATCACCGGCAACGATGCTCAGGCCGGTGCCGAGTATGTCGCCGGGCGTCCTGCCGAGTTTTTTGTTGAAGAGCCTGTGCAGTGTCGGTTTTCCGCGCCGCAGAGCGGAAGAGTCAATAACGTCGTCGTGCATGAGCAGAAAGTCATGCAGAAGCTCAAGAGAAAGAGACGCCCTGATAAGTTTTTTGCGGGAAAATTCTTTTTTTTTCGTGTATCCCAGACAGCTTGTAAGAAAGAGAAGAGGCCGGATCCTTTTCCCTTTGCGCCGCAAAAAATCCCGCAAACAGTCGTAAAGAACCCCGTCCAAGCAAGACGGGCTCAGAAAGCCCTTTTTCTCTTTCAAAAGCGCTATAATCTCTCTACCTATATCCTTTTTCAATTTCCCCAACATGCCGAATACTGTAGCATACCCGCCAAAGAAATAGAAGT
>JBDRNI010000065.1:0-7996 GCA_043811335.1 Candidatus Omnitrophota bacterium
AAAGAAGTGCTTGAATCGGATCTGCCTGTTTTGGTGGATTTTTGGGCCGAATGGTGCGGCCCTTGCCGCATGCTTGCTCCGGTCATAGAGAAAATGTCGCGGGAATATGAGGGACGATTGAAGGTTTGCAAGCTGGATGTGGACACGGGTCAGCAGACAGCGTCCGGCTACGGCGTAATGAATATCCCGACCCTTCTGGTCTTCAAAGGTGGGGAAGAAGTCGCCAGGATCGTAGGAATGGTCGCCGAGCAAGACCTCATCTCCCGCCTGAACGAGCTTGTCTAATCGGGGAGGGCCCTTGCGGAAAGATACAAGGTACAAGATACAATAACCAAACAAGAGACAATAACCAAGATACAATCCTTCGGCTGCGCTCCCCTCGACTGCGCTCCCCTCGGCTTCGCTCGGGGCAGGCAGGATGGTTCGAAGGATGGTGAGCGAAGCCGAACCATAATCAAACAGGAGAAAACATCGTTTGGTTATTGGTGATTGGATATTATTTGTATCTTGTATCTTGGTTATTGGTTATTCCGTATTGGGGGACATGTCATTTGGGGACACCCCTCCCGCACGAAAATTACCCCTTTTTGCCATATTTCAGGTCGGGCGTTTTCGGGCGGGCACAAGGCCCACCCCTACAATATTCTGGTATTCGGCGGGAATAAATGCTAAAATAATCGCCTTGTGGGAGGCGGCTTTATGTTATTCGGAGGAATAATATGGCGGGAAAGTATAGATATTCTACCTTAGCGGGTATCGTTAACAGGTTCAGGAAAAAGAAGTTAATGGTCATCGGAGACCTTCTTCTTGATCAGTTTATATGGGGAGACGTGTCACGCATTTCTCCCGAAGCACCCGTTCCGGTCGTTTGGGTAAAGAATGAGGATTTCATGCCCGGCGGGGCTTCTAATGTCGCGAGTAATCTGACGAAATTAGGCGCCGAAGTCATGCTTGTCGGCATAGTGGGAAGTGATGAAAGAGGCGAAATATTAAAGAAACAGCTTATAGAAAAAAACATCGCCACGGATGGGATCATCACGAGTGAAGGACGGCCGACGGTCCAGAAAACGCGTATTATCGCCCATAATCAGCAGGTCGTGCGTATTGACAGGGAAAACACGGACCATATTGGGGGGGGCGATCTGGCAAAGGTAGTGGATTATATCAAGCGGAATATCCGGCATGTTGACGGAATAATTATTGAAGATTACGGTAAAGGATTAGTAACGCCCGCCCTTCTTAAGAAGGTGATCCCGCTGGCGAAAAGACACGGCAAGCTTATCGCAGTAGACCCGAAGGAAAGTAATTTTTCCTGTTACAAGGGAATAAACGTGATAACCCCCAATCATCACGAGGCCGCGAAAGCCGTGGGATTTTCTCTTGAGAGTGATGAGGCCCTTGAGAAAGCCGGAGAAAAACTTCTTCGAAAACTGAAAAGTGAAGTGGTGCTCATAACTCTCGGCGAAAGAGGGATGATGATCTTTGAGAAAGGAAAATCCTCCCATAAGATCCCGACGGTCGCTCAAGAAGTGTTTGATGTTTCGGGCGCGGGCGACACCGTTATAGCCGTCTACACCTTGTCCGTTATAAGCGGAGCTTCGGCTCCGATGGCCGCGCATATCGCGAATTACGCCGCCGGCATCGTGGTCGGCAAGGTCGGTATCGCCGTCGTGGAAAAAGGGGATCTTTTAAAAGGACTGAGAAGGGAAGCCGGGAGGCGCACGCGATGAAAATAGCGGCCGTTATTCCCGCGAGGTGGGACTCATCGAGGCTCAAGGGAAAAGTTTTGGCGGACATAAACGGCAAACCCATGGTTCAGCACGTCTGGGAAAGGGTTTGCCGGGCCCATGAAGTGGATGAAGTCGTGATCGCGGTAGACAGAGAAAAAGTGCTGAAGGTCGTTGAATCTTTCGGCGCGAAAGCTATTTTTACTTCTCCGGAACAACCGTCGGGAACGGACAGAATAGCCGAGATAGCCGGCAGTATAGATGCTGACGTGTTTATCAATGTTCAGGCGGATGAACCTCTCGTGCATCCTTTGATGATAGACGATCTGGCTCGGGTGTTTGAATACGAAGAAGGTGTCCGCATGGCAACGCTCATTAAGCGGATCCATAAGAAAGAGGAAATATCCGATCCGCACGTCGTGAAGGTCGTGGTGGATAGAAAGGGTTATGCGCTGTATTTTTCCCGGAGCGCGATCCCTTATATTCGCGATCGCGAAGGAACCGAGTCGTTAGGAGAAGCGGATATAAGCAAAAGATATTTTAAGCATATAGGGCTGTATGCTTATACGAAAGACTTTCTGTTTACATATACCAACCTTCCAAAGTCATCGCTTGAGACCGACGAAAAACTGGAACAGCTTCGCGTGCTTGAACACGGATATAAGATAAAAACAGTGGAGACGAGGTATGACACCATAGGGGTGGATACTCCCGAAGACCTTGAAAAAGTCCGGGCTCTTTTGTTGCGGGAAGATAAATAAGATGGACGCTAAAAAAGTAAAAATAAATAATATCAGCGTGGGAAAAGGCGAGAACCTCGTTCTGATAGCGGGTCCCTGTGTGATTGAGTCTGCCGCGAGCGCAATGGAACACGCCCGTCGGATAAAAGAAATAACCGAAAGGGTCGGTATTCCATTCATTTTTAAAGCAAGCTACGATAAGGCCAACAGAAGTTCCGTGCGGTCTTTCAGAGGGCCGGGGATAGAGAAGGGGCTTGAGATATTGCGCGCTATACGCGAGGATCTGGGAGTGCCGGTTTTGAGCGACATTCACGAGGTTTCCGAGGTTGCCCCGGCGGCGAAGGTTCTTGACGTTATACAGATACCCGCGTTTTTGTGCCGGCAGACCGATCTCGTGCTTGAGGCGGCATCAACAGGAAAGCCGGTCAATGTCAAAAAGGGGCAGTTCATGTCTCCCGCGGAGATGAACAATGTCGTGGAAAAAATAGAATCGAAGGGCAATCACAACGTATTGCTCACAGAGAGGGGAACCACTTTCGGGTATAATACTCTCATCAACGATTTTCGTTCGATCGTTATAATGTCAGAAACGGGCTATCCCGTGGTGTATGACGCTACCCACTCGGTGCAGTTGCCGGGAGGAAAGGGCGCTTCAAGCGGCGGCGAATCGCGATATATTCTTCATCTGTCAAAGGCCGCCGTGGCCGTGGGCTGCGATGCGTTGTTCGTGGAGGTGCATGAGAACCCGGAAAAGGCGATGAGTGACGGTGCCAACATGCTTGCTCTGGACGGTCTTGAGGAATATTTGACCGAAATTAAGCAGATAGAAAAGGCGGTAAGGACGAGATGAGTATTTCCAGAGCGAAAAAAGTGTTGCTTAATGAAAGCAGGGCGATCGGCAAACTCGTCGGCAGGATCGATAAAAATTTCGGGAAGATCATAAACCTTCTCGCAAAGAACAAGGGCCGCATAATAGTGACCGGCATGGGAAAACCCGGATTTATCGCGCAGAAAGTTTCGGCGACGCTTTCTTCAACGGGAACACCTTCACTTTATCTTCATCCCGCCGAAGCCCTTCACGGCGATCTCGGACGTGTTACGTGTGATGACATTATCATAGCGTTTTCCAACAGCGGCGAGACGGAAGAAGTGATCAGGCTGATACCTATTATAAAAAAAATTGGGGCGCGCCTTATAGCTATCACGGGCAACAAAAAATCGTCCCTTGCGGAGAACAGTGATTTCGTCATAGACAGTTCTGTGGAGAAAGAGGCCTGTCCGATGGGTCTGGCACCGACCACGTCAACGACCGCAATGCTCGCCTTGGGCGACGCGCTCGCGATAGCTCTTCTTGAAAAGAAAAAGATCCGTCCGAGTGACTTTGCGCTGTATCATCCCGCCGGCGCCCTTGGTAAACGTCTTCTCCTGAAAGTCGAGGATATAATGCGCCCCAAAGCGAAGACGCCGATCGTAACGAGAAACGCCAGAATAAAAGATGTACTTCTCTGCATTACGAAAATGCGGGCCGGATCAGCAAGCGTTGTTGATGACAAAGGCCGTCTTGTGGGGATATTTACCGATGGTGATCTCCGGAGACATTTTGACGAAGGGAAGGATATCCTGAGCAGGAAAGTAGCGGATGTCATGACCAAATCCCCGGTGACAATAGGCCGGGATCGTCTGGCGGCGGAGGCCTTTAAGATCCTGAGATCCAAAAAAATAGATGAGATCCCGGTTACGGACGATAAAGGCCGCCCCGTAGGCATCCTGGACGTTCAGGATATTCTCAAGGCAGGGCTGGTGTGATCGCGGAGGGGCGAAAAATTTTTCGCCCGTACGATTTTTATTTTTTCATGCAACCAAAATAAGGCGGTACGATGGACGCATATTCACCGGATATAACGGAAAGAGCCCGGAAGGTAAAGATCCTTGTTCTGGATGTTGACGGTGTGCTTACCGACGGCAGAATTATATATGGAAATTACGGAGATGAATTAAAAAATTTTGATGTAAATGACGGTCTCGGGATATTGCTCGTGAAACGGTCGGGCCTTAAGTGTGTTATCGTGACGGCAAAGGCCTCAAAAATAGTTGCTAAACGCGCAAAAGAGCTTGGGATTGACAAGGTTTATCAGGGCTTTCATTATAAAGCGGCAGCGCTTGAGAAAATACGCAAAAAATTCAAAATAAATGATAAAGATATCTGTTTCATGGGGGACGATCTTATTGATATACCGGTATTGAAAAAGGCGGGACTGGCGGTATGTCCGCCGAACGCCATGGACGAAGTCAGACCTTTTGCTCATTTAGTCACGAAAAAGCGCGGCGGACACGGCGCTGTCCGGGAGGTCTGCGACCTTATCCTTAAAGCCCAGGGAACCTGGGATCGCGTAACCGCAAGATATTTTGAATAAATACTTCTCATGAGGCTTCAGACAAAAATACGAGTTGGATAATGTATACAGTAAGAGTCACTTCAAAATTCAGCAGCGCTCACAAGCTCAGGGGATACCGGGGGAAATGCGAGGATCTGCACGGGCATAACTGGCGCGTTGAAGTCGCCGCGGATGCCGAAGTTCTTGATGAGACCGGAATGGTCGTGGATTTCAAGGCGATGAAAGAGGCACTGGGCCGGATCATGTCCGAGTTGGACCATAAATATTTGAATGAATTGGATCATTTCCGAAAGTTCAATCCCACTTCCGAGAATATTGCCCGCTATATTTACGAAGAAATGTCCGGTAAAAATGCCGGTATAAACATGAGAGAAGTGACTGTTTGGGAAACGGACTCCTCATCAGCAAGTTATTCCGGGGATTGATTAATGGTACGTATCTGACGAAAAAAGCAAGAGCGACAAAATTCTAAATACTAAATCCGAAATACTAAACAAATAATAATGATTCAAACCCCAAATCCCAAACTTCCGCGATACGATCTCAAAGGGAGAACGCTAAAATTCGCCCAAAGGATTATGATGTATACAAAATCCATGCCAAAGACGACACAAAATTTTGAAATAATAAAACAACTTATAAGGTCGGGAGGGTCTGTTGGAGCAAATTATATCGAAGCAAATGAAGCTTTGGGAAAGAAAGATTTTCTCATGAGAATCAAAATTTGCAAAAAGGAGTCAAAAGAAAGTCGCTATTGGTTGACCTTGACGGAGCCGGACATTAAAAACAAGCCGATTATAAATGAAAGAGACCTTTTGATTAAAGAATCGACCGAATTGATGAAGATATTTGGTTCAATCATAGAAAAGTCTCGCTGATATTCTGGTTTGGGATTTAGGACATTAGGAATTAGTATTTGTTTAGCATTTAGATATCCGGATTTAGGATTTTCGCATATTGGAGGTAAATATTCATGAAAAGAGCGATAGTGTTATTGTCCGGAGGCATGGACTCCGCGGTTACACTCTATATGGCAAGAGAAACACATGAATGCCATGCGCTTATATTTGATTATGGGCAGAAAGCCGCGAGGGAAATCCTTTTTGCGCAAAAAATAGCCGAAGATGCCGGCTGCGCTTATTGTGTGTTGAACATATCTCTGCCGTGGAATGGCAGCGCTCTTTTGGATGAGGCGAAAAAAGTTTCAATGCATCCGCCGGCCGGAGACGGAAAAATACCGGACACATATGTTCCGGCGAGAAATATGCTGTTTCTGGGGTATGGAGTTTCGTATGCGGAAGCTATCGGCGCAGAAGCCGTTTTTATCGGCGCTCAGCAACTGGATTTTTCGGGTTATCCGGACTGTCGTGATGATTTTTTCTCGGCTTTTCAGAAGGTGGTCTTGCTCGGAACGAAAAGCGGACGTGAGGATGCGGGCATACGGATAATTACGCCGATCATCAATAAGACAAAAAAAGAAATAGTTGAAGAAGGCCGCCGGCTCAACGTGCCCCTCGAGCATACATGGTCATGTTATCTGGGCGGGGAGTCCCCGTGCGGCGAGTGTGAATCGTGCCGCCTGAGGATAAATGCGTTCAGAGAGGCGGGGATGGGGGCGAAGAACGAAAAAAGCAAGAGAGACAAAATTCTAAATACTAAATCCGAAATACTAAACAAATAATAATGATTCAAATCACAAATTCCAAACTATTTCCGTATAGCTTTCGTTTAACTATTCTAGTTTGGGATTTTGGACATTAGGAATTAGTATTTGTTTAGTATTTCGATATTCGGATTTAGGATTTTTTTACGAATATGATCCAAGAGCAGGCAAAAATATCAGAGATCTTTTTATCGTATCAGGGTGAAGGGCCTTTTACGGGCAGCAGACAGTTATTTATCCGTTTTTACGGATGCAACCTTGACTGTGTCTATTGTGATACCCTTTCGGGAAGCTATAAGGCATTTTCAAGCGGCTGTCTTCTGGAAAAGATCTTGTCCAAAGGGAACGATTATAACGAGCTTGTTCTCACGGGGGGGGAGCCGCTTCTTGCGGCGGATTTTCTAAGAGAGTTTTTACCGCTTTTCAAAAAGTGCGGCCTGCAAAAAGTTTATCTGGAGACGAACGGCACGCTGCCGGACGCGTTTGACAAAGTAGCGGATTACATTGACATTGTCGCCATGGACGTGAAACTTCCCTCTTCAACGAAAAGTTTAAAAGACCCATGGACCGCGCATGATAAGTTTCTTAAAAGGGCGTCGTCGTCTTGCGCCGATCTGATAATAAAAGCCGTTATTACGGCTTCAACGGATTTTGATGATATAAAACGGATGAGCCGGATGATAGCGCCTTTGGAGAGAGATGTAACTGTTGTTCTCCAGCCGGTCACGCCTCTAAATGATTCCTCGAGAGAAGCCCGAGATGAGATGCTCTCCCATTTTAAGGCGTACGTGAAAAAAGAGACTAAAAAAAATGTGATGGTGTTGGGGCAAACGCATAAATGTCTCGGCATAAAATAGGGCATCGGCGAGAGAGAAGCGCCAGAAAGAAAAAATGAAAAAAAAACCGGCATATGAGGGACTGCAGGAGAAAATAAGAAAACTGAGATTTCCGAAGATAGACGTGTGGCTGAACAAGTACGCTGATAAAATATATACGGTGAAATTTGAAACTTCTGAATTCACGTGTATATGTCCAAAAACAGGGCTTCCGGATTTTGCGCGTATTTTTGTGGAATACGCACCCGAAAGATGGTGCGTTGAATTGAAATCGTTCAAGGAATACATGACGGCCTATAGAGATCTGGGCGTGTTTCACGAGCATGTGGTTAACCGCATGCTGGAAGATCTTGTAAAAAACTGCAAGCCGAAATGGATGAAAATTAAAGGCGTTTTTAACACCAGGGGTGGCATAGTTACGACGGTAGAGGCGGAATATGGAAGGCAAAGCGCATAGAACAGAGTAATGTCAAATGACAAAATTCAAAAAACAAAACACCAGATAAAATTTAAAGTTTTGTTATTTGGATTTGAGATTTTGGATTTATTTTGGATTTTGTGCTTTGGATTTTGAATTTAGCTGATGGCGCGTAATTCACCATGAAGATTAAGACTCGCAGATACTATATTTATT
>JBDRNI010000066.1:0-3812 GCA_043811335.1 Candidatus Omnitrophota bacterium
CCGGTAAAACCACTACCATCAAGCTGTTGCTCGGGATACTGACTCCGCAGGAAGGAGAGCTGACTGTTTTTGGAAAACCGACTACAGCACCGGAAACACGCCGGACAATCGGGTACATGCCGGAGACTGCGGATTATTACCGATATCTTACTCCCACGGAGCTTCTGGGTATGTATGGTGATATTTTCGGAATAGATAAAAAGACGCTCAGCGAAAAAACGCGCGGTCTTCTGGAACTGGTAGGACTCAGAAGCGAGGCGAACAGATTAATGGGAACCTTTTCCAAAGGGATGATGCAGAAAGTCAGTTTTGCCCAGGCGCTCGTGAACGATCCGGATCTTCTAATTCTTGATGAACCGACCGGCGGGCTTGATCCCGTCTCCCGCAGGAAGATGAGAGAGGTGATCCATTCTTTGCGGCAAAAAGGTAAGACGGTCTTTTTTTCATCTCATGAACTCTCAGAAGTGGAACTCATCAGCGATCGGATAGGGATCCTTTCTCACGGCCGTCTTCTGGCGGCGGGTTCTGCAGGAGAACTCCTTGGTGCCCGGGA
Organism: Candidatus Omnitrophota bacterium; assembly: GCA_043811335.1. Classification (GTDB taxonomy): domain Bacteria; phylum Omnitrophota; class Gorgyraeia; order Tantalellales; family Tantalellaceae; genus CAZGOZ01. The sequence goes on from JBDRNI010000066.1 coordinate 554, forward strand.
AGAGGGACAATCACTTGAAAATTATTTTTTAAAAATAATAGGAGAAAACGTATGAGGATCATATGGGCCATGACGCATACCATGATCAAGGAACTTGTACGGAAAAAGGATTTTTACGTTTTTTTTATTTTCATGCTTATTCTTCTCGGTCTGTTATCATCCCAGAATTTTTTCGGAGTGCAAGGCATCTCACGATACATAAGTGATCTTGGATATTCCATAATGATGCTTCTTTCTTTTATCATAGCCGTCACTTTTGCCGCAAAACAGTTCCCGTCGGAGATCTCATCTAAGACGATATATCCCCTCTTGGCAAAACCAGTGAGCCGTTACATGGTTGTGCTCGGAAAATTCTGCGGGAGTATGACGGTTGCCGTTATTTCCTTCACTCTCTTTTTTGTTGTTTTTGCGGTTTTCTGTATTGCGACCCGGAGCGGAACATCCGCCATTTTGCTTGTCCAGGGATTTATTTTCGGCGTTCTTTTTCTCGGCATGGTGTCCGCGCTTGTGATGTTTTTTTCAAATTTCATGACCTTGGCGGCTAACGTCACGTTATCTTTCCTTTTATACGTGCTTATCATGGGTTTTTCATCGGTTATCCGCGACGCGGCGCTCGTGTCCGGTAACGCCACCTCTACAGCATACGCTGTAATTTATTATTTAATGCCGCATTTTGATTTTTATGATCTTCGCATAAGAATAACGCATGCCTGGGATCCCCTTCCATTTTGGATTGTTACAGCGGTTACGTTTTATACAGTGTTTTACTGCTTGGGTTTGTTATTTCTGGCAGGGATAGTTTTTGAGAGAAAAAAGCTATGAAGGCAAAAAGTGTATTTATTATCCCGGCATGTCTCGCAGTGATCCTTATTATAACTCCCTGGGTAGGAGCATATACCTATACGAATGATACCCGTACAGGCCCGGACGATGTTCCGGTTTTTCTCCGGTTTTTAGGAGAAACAAGATCTGTCGTATCAGCCGTCTCAATTCTTCAGGCAGACCGTTATTTTCACGGCGGAATAGGTGACATGAACGGAACGCATGCGGAATGCCTGGCTTCCGCCGGGAAGGGATCGCTTCATGAAGAGCAGTCCCGGGATAAAATCGCCCCGGGCATGAATCCGTTCAATATCCTGTTCCGTATTTCCGAGAACATTGAGATCACGGCGCATAGGCATTTAAGCGGCGATCAGGTCAAGGAGATCATCCCATGGCTGTATTACGCGGCCAGGATTGATCCGCATAACATAATGGCGTATACGATCACGGGGTTTTATCTTGCGGATAAACTGCATAAGGTCAATGAGGCTCTTGACTTTCTCCGAAATGGGCTGCGGAATAATCCCGCCTCGTGGCAGATCAATGCCGAAATGGGACGTATTTATTTTGAACATGTTAAAGATCATAAGACCGCGATAAAATATTTTTCCCGGGCCGGGAAACTTCTTGATAAGTCGCCGCATGATAAATTTCAGGAAAGATATGTCCTGTCGTTTTTGGCTTATAGTTATGAGGCGGAAAACAAAAAAGATAGCCGCCTTTTGCCGATCTATAAACGCCTTGTCACACTTTTTCCGAATGCAGAAAACTTCAGAAAAAAAATAAAGGAATTTCCGGCGAATACCGCATAAAAAAAGACCCTGCTTTGAAAACAGGGTCTTTTTAAGTGGTGCGCGAGGCGAGATTCGAACTCGCACAAGATTGCTCTCGCCAGCCCCTCAAGCTGGTGCGTCTGCCGTTCCGCCACTCGCGCAGTGTGTTTTTCGGCTTCTCAGACGGATTCATTGTATTTCATGACCGGGTTTTCGTCAAGTCCGCAAAAAGCGCAAAATATCGGCTAAAATACTCCTTGGCAACCTACACAAAATATTGGACAATAGTCCAAAATATTGGGAGGAGCATGAATAAACAAGATATCCTTATAGCTACGAATGCGCAGAAAGTTTTACATTTCCTTTTATCCCGTCTGCTGGAAGATTTTCTGGAAACTGAGATCCAACAGGCTACAAAATTGAGCAAATCCGGTATTAACTACGCTTTGCGTGCTCTGGTAAAAACTGATTATATTTCCCGGCACAAGAGAGGGAAAGCATATTTCTATCAATTAAACCGTTCAAATCTTATTGTCAAACAGCTTAAAATAATAGAAACCATCGCTCACTTAAACGGTTTACTCGAAAAACTGAAGCCGCTATGTTCCAAAATAATTTTATTTGGTTCATCCAGCAGGGGAGAAGATACCCCGGACAGCGATATAGATCTACTTATCATCAGCCGGAGCAAAGGTCTAGTTATCGATCAGATCAAAAAATCAAAAAGTGGAAGAGAGATCCAGCCGGTTATTTGCACCAATGTCGAATTCTTGGAGAAAGCAAAAACGGACCCGGTTTTTCACGAACAGGCTAACAGAGGACTTGTGACGTGGGATGGAGGAGAGCATGACATTTGAGGAATGTCTGAAACGCGGCAAGATAAAAGAATTTTCACAGGGTAAAGCCCTGGTCATAAAAGAGCTTGATACCGCCGAGCATGATCTCGTGGATGGGAGAGAAAGCGGTCAACAGTTCAAAGTTATTATTCAATGTTCCATTCGGCCAGAGCGCTACTGTACGCGAAAAATTACCGCGAAAAAAGCCATTACTGCTTGAACATAGCGCTAAAACACCTTTATGTAACCCCCGGGATTTTGCCGATACATTTCGTTGATGTACTTCAAAAAGGCAAAGCGCTGAGAGAAGACGCCGACTATTACGATGACTGGTCAGAAGTCGGCGCAGAGGAATCTCTCAAGTTGGCAGAGGACCTTATAAGCAAAGTGAAGAATGTTATACATACAAAAAATTAAAAAAATTACTTTATTTTCTTTCTAATGGAAGTCAATAGAATCTCTTCGTTGATGTACAACAGGTTACTACTGCAATGGACTAGACGGCCGACCCGAGAATTTCACAGAAGAAGCGGCTCCGGGGATCGTCATCCGCCTTCGCCGCGGCGCGTCATAGAATCGAAGCTTCGGCGGACCGGGCAAACCAGGCGTGTTCTTAATGCGGTTTTTGCGGGGACCCCAATTGCGCTCTACTTATTTTCGTACTATTTCGCGGAACCTTCTGGACTCGCCTCGGGAGCGCGCACGGTTGCCCACAAAAACCGCTAAACACGCCTTGTCCGATAATGTCGGCATTATCGGACTTTGCCCTTGCCGACCCCCTCCGCCGGCTTCCGCGCTAAAATTTTTGTGGGTATCGTAAATAGGGCA